>CAYSXD010000052.1:0-10669 GCA_964434925.1 uncultured Spirochaetaceae bacterium | reverse complement strand
CTAGGATGGAAGATTCTCAGTCTTCAGAGAGGGGTTCGATTCCCCTAGGGACTAAGTACGGCCTTTCTCAGGATTGGTCGTTTTTTTTACGCAGAACGTGATATAGTGATGTAATATGGGTACTTCCGTTTTTGAAAAACTTATTTCAGATCTCACAGCAGATGAACGAAGAAAGTTACAGGAAAAGCTGAAGACTCAAACTGTCGTGAGTTCCGAGCGTCTTACTGTAAAAGAAAAAAATGTACATACGGATTCTCTTAATCAAGTAAGCGTTCTGTCTTTTTTTGAAAGAATATTAATTTTTTTTGTCTCACTTTTTACCGGAGTGGAAAAAGACAGGGCTGTTAAAGATTATCTTCTTGGGAAGCTTGGCAAAGAAACATCAAAAAAAATTCCAGGATTTATTAATTACAATGAGAAGCTCTTCTCTGAACCGTTTTATTCTGATATTGAAAAGCTGAAGAATGCTCTGGAAAACTTGCGGGAAAGTCTTCAGTTTACACTGAATATAAAAAGAATGGATCTTTTTGCGTTTCTTGGCGGGTGGTTTCTGCCTGAAATTCAACAGCGGTTTTTATCGGAGACTGATCCCCGTGAGGTGGAAAAGACTCTGGATAAACCAACTCCTTTTGAAGTAAGAAGGGAAATAGAGTTTAAAGTGAATGATATCCTTGATTCTATTTCCGCTGGAGAAAAAACACTGCTCTACAGTTATTCCCGCTCCCTTTATATATTCAAGATGCTTCTGAATTTTGATTTCACAGGAATACTTAGGGCATTTAGACAATTACCGGGAAAAGATACAATAATTGGCCCTTTTTCAACGTTAAGGCTACCACTGGCAGATTTATACAATATTTTGTACAGTTTTAATTTTCCTCCTGATCAGGAACTATTAAAAGCACTGTATTACTGTGCCGAAGTAAGCGCGCATTCAGAACCGGAAGATACGGAAAGGCTGAACGTTTTTCTTATTACTGCAGAGAGGAGTATGAATGTGGTGCGGCATTTTAACAGGTCCATCCCGCTGGGAGATATCGTAAAACTTCTCAACAGAAATATTAATTATAATCCTCATGATTTAAGGGGAGGGGAAGACTGGTTTGCCCTCTATAAAAAATACTGGTATGCACAATTGGAAAAAAATATGGAAAAATTTATTGCAAAAAAGAAAATAGGAGATTTATTGCAAAAAATTAGTAATTTTCTTTCAATAAATTCCATTAAACCTCTTGATTACTATCGTAATGGTATTTGGGGGGAGGATATTGGTGTGAGGTATGCAAGCAGCGCGGGAATTTTGTATAAATTTCTTGCATTTGCTTTTATGCAGCAAATGCTTCCTGTGTTGAAAATTATTCGTGTTGAAGGGAAGTTTTATAAAGAACAAAACCGAATTGACTTTAATTACTCATTTTCCACCTTAACAAAAACACCTGAAAATCTGAAAAATATTGATGGGGGATTATCTCCCGGTGGAGAGTACAGTAACGAAATACAATCTATAAAAGAAACATACCAGGATGACAAACTCCTGATAGAAGAAATTAAAAGTGTTATGGCAGATGTTGATAACGAAATTGAAATAATTATTCGTGAATCTATTTCTGCGCTTACCATGCTGGAAAATATTCTGGCAGGAATTACCCATGGAGAAATCGGAGGCCCCTTTGATACGCTTTCGAATTTAGGGTTTGTGGGTAAGGCTGACAATTTTGATGTGATTTCTTCTCTTATGAAAATACGTCTGGACACCGAGAGATTTCTTGAACTGTATACACAGGTTTTTGATATGGAAAGAGAAGGTGATTAATAATGAAAAAATCTACCATATTCTCTTGTGCCGAATGCATACTAATGATTTCCATACACGGAAGACCTGAACACTTTATCGTGATGCTTGCATTGATTGGATATTTTAAGTAGGTTATCTTTCAGGAGAATAATATGGAAGAACTTAAGGCCTATTGGAGTAAGAAACTCATTCGCTCAATTATCGCGTATGCTCAGGATCAAAATCTTGAAAAGATTACTCAGGATTCCTTTAATCTTGTTATTGAAACACCTCCGAAGCCTGAGCTTGGGGATATTGCTTTTCCACTTTTCCCACTAGCTAAGATTTTTAGACAAAGTCCTGTACAGATTGCCGGAGAGCTTAAAAAATATCTGGAAATGGAAAATGATGGTTCTGAAATTATTACTTCCGGTCCTTATATTAATATAAAGCTGGACTCAACTTTATTATTTGCGGAAGTTCTTGAAAAAGTATTTAAAGAAGGTGATCTCTACGGTTCAACAAGGACTGGAAAAGAAAATCCTGTCATGGTTGAATTTTCCTGCCCGAATACAAATAAACCTCTGCACCTCGGGCATCTGAGAAATGACTCAATCGGTGAAAGTGTTGCAAAAATACTAGCGGCAAACGGATCTGTCATAAAAAAAGTTAATCTTATTAATGACAGAGGAATTCATATCTGTAAATCAATGCTTGCTTATAGGAAATTCGGTGAAAATACAACACCTGAAAGTGAAGGTATTAAGAGCGATCATTTTGTCGGTAATTATTATGTAAGATACAATAACTGGGTAAAAGAATATCCGGAAGCGGAAGATGAAGCGAGAGAAATGCTGAGGGAATGGGAATCCGGAGATCCGGATGTGAGGTCACTCTGGAAGCGAATGAACAGATGGACAATAGAAGGTATTAAGGAAACATACGAAGAAACAGGGATACATTTTGATACTTTTTATTTTGAAAGTGAAACGTATAAAACGGGTAGAGCCGAGATATTAAAAGGCCTTGAAAAGGGTGTTTTTTATAAAGAAGCTGACGGGTCAATCTGGGCCGATCTATCTGAAATAGATCTGGATAAAAAGGTTTTGTTACGAAGTGACGGTACTTCACTGTATCTTACCCAGGACATAGGAACTGCCATTACCCGTCATAATGAATGGCCTTTTGATCAGCTGATCTATGTCGTCGGCTCAGAGCAGCAGTATCATTTTAAAGTGCTTTTTTACATTTTGAAAAAACTCGGGTTCCAGTGGGCTGATAATCTCTATCATCTCTCCTATGGGATGGTGAATTTGCCGGACGGCAAGATGAAATCGCGGGAAGGTACGGTTGTAGATGGAGATGATCTCTTTGCACGGCTTAAAGAAATGGCCCGCCGGGAGATTTTAGATAAAAAAAGAATGGATACTGTGGATGATGTTGAGAATACTGCATTAGCGGTTGCTCTCGCCGCATTAAATTATTATCTTCTGCAGATTTCCCCTGGGAAAGATATGATTTTTAATCCTGAGAAATCCATCTCGTTTAACGGTAATACCGGACCATATCTGCAGTATATGGGGGCACGGATCAGCAGTATGCTGAGAAAATTTGAAGACATTAAAAACTCTTTTAATAAGGCATCTGTTGATTATTCTCTTCTGGGCAATGAATTGGAACGGGAGCTGGTTAAGAAAATTGCGTTGTATCAGGGGATTGTTAAAAATGCCGGAATTGAATTGAATCCTTCCTTAATTACCGGTTATCTGTATGAGCTTTCCCGATTATTCAGCCGTTATTATCACGATATTCCCATACTGACGGATAGTAATAAAAATATTGCTATTACCCGTGTTGAACTGGTAAAAGCAATACTTCAGGTTTTGAAAAATGCCTTTCTACTTATTGGGATACCCTTTTTGGAACGTATGTAACGGTATTGACCCGACTCGACATATTATGCTATAAGGTATGCACTTAAGAATTAGATAAATTGAGGTTGACTGCATGTACGCAATGGTTGAAATTAAAGGAAAACAGTATAAAGCTGAAGAAGGTACTGTTCTTAAAGTTGATAGGTTTGATGGGGCAAATGGTGATTCAATTGATTTTGATTCCGTGCTCCTCTTAAAAAAAGATGATTCTGTGATAATTGGAACGCCGTATGTTAAAGGCGCAATGGTTAAGACAACGCTTGAAGAGAGCAAAAAAGGTAAAAAAATCGTCATTTTTAAATTCAGGAAAAGAAAAGGGTATCGAAGAAAACAGGGACATAGGGAGACCTATTCTTATTTAAAGGTTAATGAAATAACAGGAGCTTAATCTCTATTTGATTAAGATATCTATTTGGCTGGACAATGCCGGATTATTTTCCAGCATAAAGGCCACCGGTCATTCCGGAGCTGCTGCTGCAGGGCAGGATATAGTTTGTGCTTCAGCTTCCATCCTGCTGAGAACTCTCGCTAGATCCCTGGAACTGAAAGAGGGTTTTATTTTGAACGGATCAGCAGATGTCAGGGGTGATTTTTTTTTGGAAATAGACGTAGATAAGGATGGTTTGTCCGGATGGCTTGAGGGACTTACTGCCTTTATTGTAACAGGGCTGAAAGATCTGGAAGAGGAATTTCCCCTGTATTGTTCTGTTAATATTGATAAGAGATGAAGGAGTAGATATGGCACATAAAAAGGGCGCGGGTAGTTCAAAAAACGGTAGAGATTCAAATGCTCAGCGACTGGGTGTTAAAAGATTTGGCGGACAGATTGTGAAGGCCGGTGAAATTATAGTACGTCAGCGGGGTACCAGATTCCATCCCGGAGTAAATGTTGGTAAAGGGAGGGACGATACTCTATTTGCCAGGGAAGCAGGTGTTGTTGTTTTTTCAATAAAACAAGGCAGAAAATATATTAATATAGAAATGTCGGTATAAGGGACTTAAATATAGAGGTATTCGGTGTTTGGTTTTGCAGATGAAACCTTTATAGATGTTTCTTCCGGTAACGGCGGAAGTGGGAGTGTATCGTTCAGGCGTGAAAAATATATTCCACGAGGCGGTCCTGACGGTGGTGACGGTGGTAAGGGCGGTGATATAATTTTTGTGGTAAGGGATAACCTTAAAACTCTTTCACACCTTAAGTTAAAACGTGTTTATCGTGCTGAAAACGGCCGTCCTGGTGCCGGCCGAAGAAAGCACGGAAGAAACGGCAAAGATATTGAGATTCCTGTGCCTCCCGGCACGATTGTAAAGGACCTCCAGACCGGTGAAATATTAAAAGATCTTACGGGAATTGATTCATGGGTATTCTTTAAAGGAGGGAAAGGTGGTCTTGGGAACTGGCATTTTTCAACTTCCAGAAAGCAGACCCCCCGGTATGCTCAGACAGGAATGCCGGGAGAAGAATCCCGTGTCCATATTGAACTACAGCTTATCGCTGATATAGGATTTGTAGGTTACCCCAACGCAGGAAAGTCTTCTCTCCTTAAAGCTCTTACAAATGCAACACCACGCGTAGCTTCTTATGCATTTACTACAAAAATTCCTAACCTGGGAGTTTTAAAAGGTACGTACCGTGATGTTGTTCTCACGGATATCCCCGGTATTATCGAAGGGGCTTCTGGTGGAGCAGGCCTTGGTATAAAATTTTTAAAACATATTTCCAGAACAAAGGCGATTGCGTTTCTTATTGATTGTGATTCCCGGGACACACCGGACATATTTTCTACTCTTATGGATGAACTTACAGGATTTGCTCCTGAGCTTGCCCGTAAAAAGAGGATTGTTATTGGAACAAAGATGGATTTGGCTGAAACCGAAGAAGAGCTGGAACATTTAAAACAATCACTTCCGAAAGAGCATATTATCGGAATATCATCTTTCACGCGTGTCGGATTGTCCGAGCTTATACCTCTTTTTGAATCATTGGCAGAATAAAAAATGAGAACAGTAATTCTTGGCGGTACTTTTAATCCTGTTCATAACGGACATCTATATATTGGTGAGGAAATTAAAGAGCAATGTGACTATGAACAAATTTTATATATTCCTTCCTTCATTCCTCCTCATAAAAAGACTACATCTCCAACCACGCCATCACAACGACTGCATATGCTCAAACTTGCGCTGGAAGGAAACGAGGCAAAAGTTATGGACTATGAAATAAAGCGCGGCGGTGTTTCATATACCCTTGATACGGTGAAATATTTATACAGAAACTTTGATATAACGGGTACTCTGGGGCTGGTAATAGGAGATGATCTTCTTGCAGATTTTCGAACGTGGTACAAATGGGAGGAACTTCTTCGGCAAATTGATCTGATTGTTGTGCATCGGAACTCAGAAGGAGAAATAATTTCAGATATCCCTCACAGATGGATAAAAAATATCCTGCTTCCTCTTTCATCGGGAGAAATACGGAGAAGAATAAAACAGAAGCTTGCGTTCCGTTACCTTCTCCCTGAAGAGGTGTTTTTTTATATAAAAGACCATAATCTTTATCTGGAGTAATTATGTTTCAGCAGGTAACAACCTTTCTTGAGGAAAATCTTTCTCCCCATCGTTTTGAACATTCTCTCTCAACATCAAGAATGTGCAGCTATCTTTCAAATATTCTCGGAGTAGATGCTGAACCGGCAATACTGAGCGGTATTGCCCATGATATTGCTCGTGAAATTACTGATGATCAAAAGGTTTTGTTAGCATCGAAAGACAGTTATGCAGTTAACGCTTACGAAAGTAATCATCCTGTTCTTGTACACGGGAGAGCGGGGGCGGTAATGCTCCGGGAACTATTTAAAATTTATGATGAATCTATATTACAGGCGGTTCGCTGGCATACAACAGGGCACATGGAAATGGGTACGATTGGAAAAATTCTATTTGTTTCGGATTATATAGAGCCTGGCAGAAACCATATTGATGATGATTATCGTCATAAGCTCTATGCTATGACTCTTAATGAAATGGTGCTTGATGTATTATCCCGGAAAATTACTTATTTGAGGAATACCGGTAATATAATTGTCCAGGATTCAATTTTATTATATGATGAACTGCTGCTCATAAAGAGTAAAAGCAGGGTACTTAAAGGATAATTGCGTGAATAGAAGAAAACGAATCCAAAAAGAAGTAATTTTTCTTATACTTATTGTTGGGGTACTGTTAATTACAGCATTATTTATTTATTCACGGGTTAAAACAGATAAAATTACCAATCTTGTTGAGAATAAAGAAAATCTTAATGTTCTTATTATGATTACTAATGGTAATACGGTAAAATATACTGAATTATTTTTGTATAATTCAAATACCCACAAAGGTTCTTTGTTTGATTTGCCTGGAAATGTGGGTTCCATACTGACGACGGTAAATAAAATGGGCAGGATTGACTCTCTTTTTAATTCCAGAAAACCGACTGCCTATATTGAGAAAATAGAAGCTCTCACCGGACTTACCATCCCATTTTATATGATTTTAGACAAAACTGAACTGGCGGGTGTTATTGATCTCTTTGGTGGTGTTAAATTATTTATTCCTAACCCGGTTGAGATACTCAATAAGGCAGATATTGTTTTACTTCCATCCGGAAATGCGGTACTTGATGGTGAAAAAACAATAGTTTTTATGAACTATAAGGAGAGCGGTGAAGCTGATTCGGAGAGGATAAGCAGAAGGCAGAGAGTTTTTCAAGCTCTTTTTACCGCTATCAGTGAGCATAATCGTTTGCTGGATAGCCGCAAGGTTGATAATCTTCTGTATTCGTTGATTGATACAAACCTGAATAAAACTGCTTTGACTGTACTTTTTAAAGAATTTAAAAGATTGGATTCTGATAAAATGGTATTTCAAAGAGTTTTAGGTACAAACAGAACTATAGGCAAAGAGGCGCTTCTTTTCCCCTATTATGAGGGAAAGCTTTTAAAAGAGACTGTGATTCAGACAATTGATTCTCTGGCAAACACTGAGGTACTGAGTAACGATACTCTGCATATCAGGATTGATATTCTTAATGGTACCGATCAGAATGGCCTTGCGGGAAGAACATCGCAGGTTTTTAAAAGGTTCGGCTATGATATCATAAATCTTGGAAATTATTCGACAAATAGTCTTAAAAAAACTATAGTTATAAGTCGTACGATGGATACCGCAGCTGCCGGGAAAATAGCTGAAATTATAAAATGTAAAAATGTACAATTTTCAAATACTGTAGATATTTCAAATGTTGATATATTGAGTGATAATTCAGATGTTATTGTTATTTTGGGGAAAGATTTTGATGGAAGATATTGTAAAGATTAAAGACGACATAGAAATTGCAAAGGCAATTGGAACCTTCATAGATGAGCATAAGGGAGAAAATACTATTGTTCTTGATATTTCAGCTTACAGCAGCTGGACCAAGTATTTTATTATAACGACAAGTACCAGCCTTGGTCATCTCAAAGGGCTTGTCCGGCAACTTAAGATATTTCTTTCGGATCATAATATAGATGTCTATCATCGCCACAAGAATATTTCTGAAAATGGCTGGGAGCTTGTTGACTGCGGCGACTATGTAATACATCTGATGGATAAAAATATACGTTCATTCTATAATCTGGAAAAGTTATGGTTTAATGGTGATATACTCTATCAATCATCAAAATCATCATAATCCAGGCCATCATAGTAATCAACTTCATCATCTTCTATAAACTCTTCATCATCATCTTCATCTTTTTCATCTTCGAAGGTTTCCTCTTCCAAATCATCAGTTTCCTCATCAAAAGCATCGTCTTCAAAATCATCATCTGTTTCTGAATATGTGTCATCGTAATCGCTTTCATAATCATCAAAACTGTCATCGTAAAAATCTTCATCGCTATTAACCATTACGTTTCTCCCTGTCCTATCTGTTAATGTAAGGTTATGACTTGAAAAATGTCAACCAGTTTTCTGCTTTTTAACTCCTACATACAGTGTAAAAATACCAAAATCACCGGACAAATACCGGCTGAGTGAATGATCAAACTGCATGGTATTGGTAAAAATATTTTTCCCAGTAATAAAAGTCGGAGGAGTAATATCACAATGGATCCCCTGTCCTTCCAGCAACATCGTACTTCTTCCGGAAAGCTGGTTTAAAGCTTCTCCGAAGGCTTCCTTATGAAATTGGCCGAAATCCTTTTCTTCTGCTGGCATTTCGAGGTTTGCAAGAAGTTGTGTTACAAAGTTCTTTGCGCTTTGCATACTGGATTTTAAAATGATGAATCCCTTAAAATCACCAGTAATTCCTATGCTTGCCATGAGTTCAATGATTTCATTATTAACTTCATGAACCGGAAGTATAGAAAGATGATATCCCATTTCAGTAAAAACTTCATTCGCAGCCTGGAAAAAAAAGTCTAAATTTAGGTTTTGCATGGATCAAGTATAAAAAACAGTTAAAAAGATGTCAAATAAAAAGAATTGAAAATTGATTGAAAAAAAAGGTAATGCGTTCTACTATTAACTCTGCGATGGTAAAGGTAAAAATAGAAGCTCCTGCAAAAATTAATCTTCATCTTACAGTAGGAGAAAAACGTCCGGACGGGTTTCATACACTCGTTTCACTTTTTCAGATGGTGTCTCTGCATGATACTATTCATCTTTTTCGGGAAGAAAAAACAATGAATATTAATCTGAGTGGAAATTTTAATTTTCCAATGGTCAATAACCTTATATACAGAGCTGCAATACTTTTCAGGGACTACACCGGCATAACAGAAGGAGTGAATATACAGTGTCTGAAAGTAATTCCCGAGGGAGCAGGAATGGGAGGCGGATCTAGCGATGCCGCTGCAACGTTAACCGGTCTGGATAAGCTTTTTGGTACGAATTTGACTATTGCCGATCTTATGTTTCTCGGACAAAAGATCGGAAGCGATGTTCCCTTTTTCTTTGGCAGTTCCACCGCTCTGGTAACGGGAAGAGGGGAGAATATTAAACGGATGAAAACAAAGTGGGATCTACCGGTATTAATTATTGATACGGGATTACAGGTTAAAACTTCATGGGCGTACAATAAGCTGGATAACAACAAGGTAATAAAGAAAGAAGTGCCTCCCATACAAAAAATGTATGCGTTAAGTCCTGATAGATGGAGTTTTTTTAATGATTTTTATGTTGTTCTTAAAAATCAAAATCCTGTATACAGCAGTGCAATTGAAACACTGTATACCTTCGGGGCTCTTTTTTCGATGGTTACAGGCACCGGTTCTTCTGTTTTTGGTATTTTTGCTAATGAAAATGCAGCTGAAAACGCAGTACAAAGTATAAAAAATAAATTTAACAGGGTCTATAAAGGAAAAATGCTTGCGATTCCACCACAGCCGGTTTACAATTCAGTAAATAACTGATGTGTATCGTCATGGAGGTGTTATGGAAATTACTGACATTAGGATTCGAAGGGTAGGTGCTGAAGGGAAATTGAAAGCGTACGTAACGGTTACCTTTGATGATTGCTTCGTCGTCCACAATGTAAAAGTTATTGAAGGTAAGAATGGTGCTTTTATTGCCATGCCAAGCAGGAAAACCAAGGCCGGTGATTATAAAGATGTCGCTCATCCGATAAATTCCGATTTTAGAAATTTATTACAGGCAAAAATTCTTGAAGCTTTCAGCAAAGAACCTGCTGATGAAGAGAATTCTCATCAGGAAGAAGCCGGGAACCTATAGACTTTTAACTAAAAAAAAGTATAATACTCGCACCGGGTCGCAGATGGGGTGTTGGCAAGAGGTTAAGCCCCCGGTTTTTGGTGCCGGTATCGTAGGTTCGAATCCTACCACCCCAGTATTTTAAATTGATTGTAAGGAGCATTCCATGGAGCAGAAGACTCTCATCGGTTATGAGAGAAAGGAACTGAAAAAAGGACCTTCCCGG
>CAYSXD010000051.1:0-10810 GCA_964434925.1 uncultured Spirochaetaceae bacterium | reverse complement strand
GGAAGATCAAACTCATCCTCATCCGTTGAAAGATCCTTATCTTCCTCCTCTTCCACCCCGTCATCCATTTCAGGAAGAACAAACTCATCCCCGTTCGTTGAAAGATCCTGCTCTTCCATCCCGAACCCGGCTTCAAGAACATTAGTATCATCCATTGTAAAATCTTCCAGCGCGTCTTCCAGTGAAGCTGCTTCCGGCACCATATCAGTGAATCCAGGAATTTCGGAAGATCCATCCAACCCGGAGTCACTTTCAGAGGAAGATCCCTCACCTTCCTGGAAATCGAAATCATCTTCCGGTTTTCCTAATGAAAGTTCATCTTCCTCTGTTTCTTCTCCTTCTGATGCGGCAAAGTCCATATCATCACCAAGCAGCTCGTTTAAATCTTCAGGAAGACCTGTTTCAAGAGGTTCTATATCAAGCGGTATCTCACCCCGTTCGGAAAGAATAGATGGTTCGTGTCCTATTTCAAGGAGTTGAGATTTTAGTCTGTTGATCGTTTCAAGAGTCGGCATTTTTCCCTCTCTTTAACTTCGGATTCCGGCCATCCTTTTCTTAGAGCTTTTTGCGATGTGCTGACTTTTTTATCTATTTATCTGTAAAATCTCCTGCACCAATGATTGCTGTTACCATAAAGAACAACCGCAAAATAGCTGATGCAGACATTTCACTCATACACCGCAAAGGCCTGCTTAGTATTATTTTCTTTAAGTCTCCCTGTTTTTATTCCGATTAAGGAATTAGAAACTATGGGTAAACTCAAGTCACTTCTCTACATATGTAACATATTTCTCGTTTTGATAGTAAGCCCTCATCTCGGGGCTCTCACAAATGAAAACGTTATTATTCATATGCGGATATCCAATCTCACTCATGGACAGCCTCCAATCTTCCTGGATCGGAAGATCCTTTTTTCATATGAAAACAAAAATTATATTCGAAGAGTAGGCATTGCTTTCGGGTATGATCATTACCGCACAGTCCATCCTTTTGTAAGAAACAATAATAATATTTTTGTTTATATTGCCAATATTCCCCAGGGGAGCAATTATCTCAATTACCGGATAATTGTTGACGGATTATGGATAAATGACCCCTATAATCCCAACGTACATGTTTCAAGGGAAGGATTTACCCTCTCAACACTGACTATCCCCGATTATCTCAGGGAACAGGCTGTCAGTCCGCTTGTACAACCGGATAGAACGGTAAAATTCTTTTACACCGGAAAAAGTAAACAGAATATCTTTCTTAGTGGCAACTTTAACAATTGGGATCCTTTTATGCTGAGAATGAAAGAGGATAAAACAGATCCCGGATATTATTCAATTTCACTGCGAATTTCTCCGGGAAAACACTACTATACCTTTATTGCCGACGGGAAAGAAATACCGGATCCGCAGAATCCCCACAAAGTCATTGACGAAACCGGTAAAAGGGTATCGTTTCTGGATATTCCGTAAAAAGGCGCTCTGTGCTTACCCGTGGATTACAATTAATAGTAAAAAATTCGCAGATCATACTTAAAATTTCTCTTATAAAACGCATTCCTTTCCTTTTTATAACACTGATACTTCTTATAGGAATATTTTCTTCAGATACGGGAACTCCACGGTTATGGATTCCCATTGGAGCTACCGTTCTTTCTGTTATAGGAGGCCTTTACACGGAAAAATGGAGATTTAATACAATTTCGGGAACTATCTACTATTACAGAGGGCTCCCTTTTCTGGCAAAAGAAATTGTTTTCCCTCTTTCCTCTCTTGAAGAAATACGTTTCACATTGATAGAAAATCAAACAAGGAGGAAAAGAGCTGTTCTCTATGCAGTTTTAACTACCGGTAAACTTTACGACATAGATGACGCATACGGAAAAACAGCAACCGAAAGCCTTCTGGGAAAAGCCAAAATTATTGCCGAATTTTGCGAAGTACCACTCTTAACTAAATGAAAGGTATCAATACCCCAGGGCAAGCCCTGGACCCAGGCCGCTTTTGCGGCCTATTCCGCAGCAAGCTGCGGGGTATTTTACCCTTCGTTCTCTGCACTCTCTCGAAAACAGTACCAACAAGTTGGTCCGCTTCACTCGTTCGTTTGAGAATAAACAATGCCCCTGGCTTACTATGCACCAGGAGCAGTTTTACTATTTCTGTTTTAAAGGTACCCTCTATTCGGATTTACTATGATGGATGAAACAGGCAACTTTATGCCCGCTCCCAACATCAACAAGAGATGGAATACTTTCCGCGCACTGCTTCACCCGTTTTGGACATCTGTCATAGAAATAACAGCTATGCCGTTCCGTATCGGGAGAAGGGACATCTCCGGTAAGAATAATCCGATGCCTCTTTTTCTCAATTTCAGGATCAGGAATCGGCACAGCAGAAAGAAGTGCCTCTGTATAAGGATGAAGAGGATTGTTATACAATTCCAGGGAATCTGCTGTTTCCATAATCTTTCCAAGATACATTACGGCAATCCTGTCACTGATATGCTGAATGACCGCTAAATCATGGGCTATAAACAAATAAGAGAGATTTAACTCTTGCTGAAAATCTGCAAGCAGGTTTAAAATCTGTGCCTGTATTGAAACATCCAGCGCACTTACCGGTTCATCTGCCAGAATAATTTCAGGACCGAGAGCCAGCGCTCTGGCAACACCTATACGCTGACGCTGACCTCCAGAAAATTCATGAGGATATCTGTTTCTGAAAAACCGGGAAAGCCCTACTTTTTCCATTAACATTTCAACTTTATCGATAATCTCTTTTGAGTTGATAGAAAGAACTCCCCTTTTTTTGAAAATTTGCAGTGGTTCGGCTATTATATTACCCGCTGTCATTCTGGGATTCAGAGACGCATAGGGATCCTGAAAAATCATTTGCATGCCCATCCGGGCTTTTAAAAGGTCAACTTTTGAGGCAGTGCAGAGATTTTTACCGTTAAGTATAACACTTCCCTCTGTCGGCTTATGAAGCTGCGCTATACACCTGGCGGTTGTTGATTTACCACAGCCAGATTCCCCCACAAGGCCAAGAGTCTCTCCCTCGTTAACCGTAAGATCTATTCCGTCAACAGCGCGTATTGCGCCAACTTTTCTCCGGATTATCGTTCCTTCTTCTATGGGAAAGTGCATTTTTAAATTCTTTACTTCCAGAAGTGTCTTTTTATTCTCCACCCTTTTTCTCCTCATAAAGCCAGCAGCTCACTTCCCGTGTTTCACCAAATTTTACAACAGGCGGATAGGTCGTTTTACATTTATCCATAACAAATTCACATCGCGGGTAAAAGGGGCAGCATTCGGGTAAATTAATAACATTCGGCGGCTGGCCCTCTATAGAAAATAACCGCTTCTGTTTGGGTTTATCCAGCCGGGGAACCGATTTTATCAACCCCTGTGTGTACGGATGCTTCGGATCGGCAAAAATCTCATCGTTTGTGCCCTTTTCAACAATTCTACCGGCATACATGACATTTACATTATCACACATGCCTGCAACAACTCCAAGATCATGAGTTATCATAATAACAGCAGTACCCAGCCGTCTGGAGAGGGACTGAATAAGTTCCAGAATCTGTGCCTGAATGGTAACATCCAGCGCGGAAGTGGGCTCATCCGCTATGAGAATTTCAGGATCACAACTCAGGGCCATAGCAATCATCACCCTCTGACGCATACCTCCGGAAAACTGATGGGGATAATCTTTAATTCTATTATGTGCTTTTGGGATTCCCACAAGTTCAAGCATTTCGATTGCTCTTTCCAGCGCTTTCTTTTTTGAAACCTTTTTGTGCAGTACTATTGTCTCTACCATCTGGGTAGAAATTCTTAAAAAAGGGTTAAGGCTCGTCATCGGGTCCTGAAAAATCATTCCAATTTTACCACCACGAATTTTCCTCATCTCTTCTTCACTCAGATCAAAAATACTCATATCTCCAAAAAGTGCTTTACCTCCCATAATTTTTCCCGGAGGGGAAGGGATAAGGCTCATTACCGAAAGATTGGATACTGATTTTCCAGAACCTGATTCACCCACAATACCAAGAGTTTCACCTCTGCTTAACTCAAAAGAGACACCATCAACCGCTTTTACGACACCATCGTCCGTATTAAAGTAGGTCCGAAGATCTTCTACTTTTAAGATTATGTCATTCCTCATTATATTGTGCTCCTTATGGGGTTTACAGTTTATTTTTACTCTGCGGATCCAGAGCATCCCTAAGTCCGTCTCCGAAAAAATTCATGGAAAACAGAAACAGTGTCATTGCAGCCGCAGGGAACCAGAGCAGCCATGGATAGGTAGTCATCGCGTATACTCCACTCTGAATCAACACGCCCCATGAAGCGAACGGTGCCTGAACACCCAGCCCTAAGAAGGAAAGAAATGCTTCCAGCATAATAAAAGAAGGAATTATTAACGTGGTATACACAATGATAACACCCGAAGTATTTGGAATAAGATGACGGAATATTATACGCCAGAGGCCCGCGCCACTCGTTCTGGCAGCATCAACAAACTCTGAATTCTTCAATGAAAGAACCTGCCCGCGGACAACCCGGGCTACCGTCAGCCAGCTGACTATGGCAAGCGCGAAAAAAAGATTTGCTATGTTCCTTCCAAAAATAGCCATAAAAATAATAACAAGTAAAATATATGGGAGGGAATACATAACATCAACAAACCGCATCATCATAGTGTCAAACCTACCACCAATATATCCTGAAAGAGCTCCCAGAATGACGCCGATAAACATCGACGTCAGTGCTCCGATAAGTCCAATCATTATTGAAACCTGCCCGCCGTAAATTATTCGTGCCAGAAGATCCCTCCCGAGAGAATCCGTTCCCATTATATATCGTCTGTTATTAACCAGAATCTCTTTCCCTGTAAGAAGTTTCTTCTTTTCAACTGCCAGGCTCTGTTTATAATCCGCCAACTGCTTTTTTTCCGCATCGGTTAATGCAGTACGTCCCTTTTTTGCGGCCATTGCATGTAGAAAAAAACTCTTTTTTTCATACAGCAGCTGTCCGGCAGTCTTAAAGGAAGGTTTTAGATACTGATGGTCAAGGACCTGCTGTTTGTAGGAATAGATGGGCAGTAACGGAGCAAGAAGCGAAATAACCGAATAGAAAATAATAACGTACAATGCAATCATTGCCATTTTATTTTTCTTTAATCTATTGAGCGCATCCTGCCAGAGGCTGACACCTTTCACATGCTGATTCAGTTCATTATATGTTTCACTCGTGTTCATACCGGCTCCTATTTGTACGATATACGGGGGTCAAGATAGCCATAAATAATGTCCACCAGAAAGTTCATAAATATAAGGATAAGGGAATAGACAATAACTGTTCCCATAATCATTGTATAGTCCCTATTAAAAGCGGATTGTACAAAGTGTCGTCCTAATCCTGGTATTCTGAAAATTTGTTCTATAACAATTGAACCGGTTATAATACCTGAAAACGCGGGACCAAGGTAACTGACAACGGGCAGAGAAGCACCTTTAAGAACATGTTTAAACATGATAACGGATGTTTTTAATCCTTTTGCCCGTGCGGTCCTAATATAATCGCTGCGCAGAGCATCAATAAAACTTGCTCGCGAAAGCCTGGCAATAGTGGCAAAATAGGGAGCGGACAGCGACAAAACAGGGAGTATCAGTGTTTTTAGTCCCCCGTCATCCAGCCACCCTGCTACCGGAAGCCAATTAAGTTTCATGGCGAAAATATACATAAGTACCGGTGCTATAACAAAAAGAGGGACTGAAATACCTACAACAGCAACTGACATAGTGGAATAATCTACCCAGCTGTTCTGTTTTAAAGAAGATATCATCCCCGTTCCTAATCCCAATATCAATGCAACCAGAAGGGCAAGACCTCCAAGCAGCATAGATTTTGGAAGAGTTTCTTTAATAAAATAATTTACATCATAATCTTTATATTTGTAGGAAGGGCCCAAATCCCCCCGCAGGACATCCGTAAGATATTTCCCATACTGCATAATAAGAGGCCTGTCCATATGATACTTTTTCTGTATATTCTTAAGTATCTGCGGAGGTAATTTTTTCTCACTGGAAAAGGGCCCGCCCGGAGCCAGTCTTATAAAAAAAAAGCAGATGGTAATGATAATAAAAATAGTCGGAATAAGACCAAGGGCCCTCCGTAAAATATACTTCGACATACTCTCCACCCTGTAATGTATTGAAAAAAATCATGATAAAAAAGTTGCCCCCGCAAAAAGGGGAGCAACTTTACTCTGTTAAAAATTACTTTTTATAGATATCCTTGAAAGGATGTACATCAAGAATATTGGTATACCAACCACCCCAGACATTCGTATTTATCCAGTTGCTGGTTGTATAGTAGTAGAAAGGCATTACAGCCATATCCTGGCCTATAGCAAGCTCTTCAGCCTGGCGGAGAATACCCATCCTTTCCTTTCCATCGGGAAGTTTCGCTGCTTTTGCAAGCAGTGCATCATACTTCGGATTGGAATATCTTCCGTCATTGTTTCCGGCTTTCGACTGCAGGAGGTCTGTAAGAAAGGTGTTGGGGTCTACATAATCACCCTGCCATCCGGCTCTGCAAACATCAAAGTTCTGATGCTGTCGGTTATCCAGATAAGTTGCCCATTCCTGGTTTTCGATGGATACATTAATATTGAGTACTTCTTTCCATTTCTGCTGTACGTACTCGGCAATTTTCTTATGACCTTCAGAGGTATTGTACAGGATTGTTGTTTTTGGAAAACCCTTGCCGTTTGGATATCCTGCTTTTGCAAGAAGTTCCTTGGCTTTTGCAGGATCCTCCTTAAAGGCAACAACTGCCGGGTAATCAGCTAAAGGAGGGGTAAGACCGAACGCGGGGAACTGTCCGCCGCGGGTTACCTTATCCACCAGCTCCTGTCTGTTAATTGCCATGGAAAGGGCCTTTCGTACATCAGGGTTATTAAAAGGCTTTTTTGTTGTATTAAATTCATAGTAGTAGGTAATAAAAGCCGCGTTTACATGATACGTGGGGTCAAGTTTCATCTGATCCAGCTGCGCATCAGGAACAGTCTGGATCCAGTCAAGGCTACCCTGTTTATACATGTTTAGCGCTGTATTTTCATCCTCTATGGGATAGAAAATAAGTTTGTCAATTTTAACATTACCGGCATCCCAGTATTCGGGATTCTTTTCCATAACAATCTTGTCATGCGGTGTCCATTCAACGAGTTTAAAGGGGCCATTCGTTACGATATTTTCAGGGCGTGTCCATTTAGTGCCATACTTAGCAATAGTCTGTAACGGTACAACAGCAAACGCGTAGTGACTGAGCATACCAAGTGCATACGGAGCAGGTCCATTCAAAGTAAACTGAAAGGTATAGTCATCAAGAGCCTTAATGGCGACACTTTCAGGTCCTGTTTTTCCAGCATTATAATCCGCGGCACCTTTAATTATCATGCCGGGAAGATACGCGTAGACAGCCGCTGTTTTCGGATTAAGAAACCGCAGCCAGGAATCCACTACCTGCTGAGCTGTAATGGGGGTGCCATCGGACCAGTTAGTCTTACGCAGATGGAAAGTCCATGTCAACCCATCGGAAGATTTGTCCCAGCTTTTCGCAAGTCCGGGTTCCGCTGCAAGTGTTTTAGGATTGTAGGTTACCAGGCCTTCAAAAAGGCTCATGTACACATTGTGCTCGGGAACACCCTGAATTTCTGCGGGGTCGAGAGACTGTGGTTCTGTACCGTTGTTAAATTTAAAAACAACAGGTTCTGCCTTTACGGGAGCGGCGGTTGCTGCAGGCGCTGCTTTTGCAGGTGCTGCTTTTTCCTTGTTACCACCGGCAAAAGCTGAAAAAGCAATTGCCATGATAAGAAGAGCAAATAAAAGTTTTTTCATTCAGATCTCCTTTAATGAAAATAGTTGAGTATGAGTTTAACCCAACAGGTACTTTTTTGCAACTAAAATTTTACCTTTACAGAACTTTTATTACTAGTATGGTAGTAACAGTTTTTTGCGGAACCGGTGAAATGTCGCTTGGAACTCCTCCTTCTCCAGCATTCTCTCAAAAAAAGTCAGACCGGCCGGTACATCAAGATAAATTTCCGATACTTCCAGCTGACCGGCTTTTTGTATTATTTTCTCAAGCAGCATTTTGCTCAATCCGAACCCCCTGTATCCAGGTTCAACATACAGTATATCCACCACCAAAAGGATACCGCCAGTAACATTATTATCAAGAGAGGAATTCCATACAATTCCCCGGATAATACCGGAGAATGAACCATCCAGAGCGTTGGCACAGACGGTTAAAAGTTCTGTTGAAGGATCATTTTCCGAAGTTTCCAGTGTTTTTAGAATATAACGGCCCAAAAGCGGATCATCAGCAAATATTTCCTGTGTAAAAGCTCTTTCCACCTGCACAAGCAAAGAATCCTTTCCGGCATAACTGGAAGAAAACGTAAAATCAGACAGAATAAGATCCTCCGTTTCAAGAGTTTCCGTACCAATTTTGTTTAAATACCAGGTTTCATTGTGCGTTTTATACCATTCAATTACAAGTTTTTTCATATACCGGTCTTTAAAATTATACCATCTTTTTTTCAGGGGTTCGTATTTCTTTACAATACTTTTAAAATTTTTAAAAACCCCTCTTCCTAAGTTCATGACACTCCTGAGTTCTTCCTTATACAGTGGATTGTGAAGTTGAAAAATAAATTTTTCCATTATCATAAATCCGTCAGCAGGTTTCCATTCGGGAAGAGGCACAGAATTGGCTCCCGAATTATCAGAAGCAATACTTTCAGACGGGATACATTCTCCTGAAACGCAATCAATGGAAAAAATTTCATGCTGATTCTCCATACAGAAAATAATTTGATCAATCAGTTCAGTTGTTAATTCAAATTTAAAATCACTGTCGTTCCCTCCGGCCTTGTTCATCGTAATTCTCCTATTTATCTTATAATACTTGACTGTTACCTTATTACATAAGATATTAGTGTGTAATGAGTTTATCACAGGAGAATAAAAATGAGTATTATTGAATTTATCGAAGCACGGGAAATTCTCGATTCCCGGGGTAATCCTACAGTAGAGGTTGATGTTATCCTGGAAGATGGTTCCATGGGGCGCGCCGCTGTACCATCAGGAGCATCTACCGGCATTCATGAAGCCATTGAACTTCGTGACGGCGATAAAGACCGGTTTATGGGCAAAGGTGTATTAAAAGCAGTCGAAAACGTCAATAATATTATAGCCGCGGAACTTATCGGACTTGATGCGCTTGATCAGGTTGATATAGACCGCACAATGATAGAACTTGATGGTACGGAAAATAAAAGCAAGCTGGGAGCCAATGCAATTCTTGGAGTATCAATGGCAGTTGCCCGCGCGGCGGCCGATCATCTTGGTCTGCCTTTATTTAAATATCTTGGTTCATATCATACGACAACCCTGCCTGTTCCTATGGCTAATATTCTTAATGGAGGTTCCCATGCGGATAATTCTGTAGACTTTCAGGAATTTATGATTGTTCCCGCCGGAGCTGAAAGTATTCGGGAAGCGGTGCGAATGATGAGTGAAGTTTTTCACAATCTGAAAATCATTCTTAAGGGGAAAGGGTACAGCACATCTGTTGGAGACGAAGGGGGATTCGCTCCCAACCTTAAATCCAATGAAGAAGCATGTGAACTTATCATAGATGCAATTACAAGGGCCGGTTACAAGCCAGGGGAGGAAATTTATATAGCACTGGATCCAGCCGCATCAGAATTCTACGATGAGAAGAAACAAAAGTACTCACTTCGATGGTCTACAGGGCAGGAATTTTCCTCTGAGGAAATGGCCAGTTACTGGGATTCGTGGATAGAGAAATATCCAATTATCTCCCTTGAAGACGGTATGGCTGAAAATGACTGGGAAGGATGGAAAATTCATACGGAAAAGAGCGGTAAAAAAATCCAGCTGGTGGGAGACGATATTTTCGTAACAAACACCAAAAGACTTGAAAAAGGAATTAAGCTTGGTATTGCAAACTCTATTCTTATTAAACTAAATCAGATTGGAACGCTCACTGAAACGTATGAAGCTGTAGAAATGGCTAAACGTGCCGGGTATACGGCTGTCGTCTCCCACAGATCAGGAGAAACAGAGGATAATTTTATAGCAGATTTTGCCGTAGCTCTTGAAACGGGGCAGATTAAAACAGGCTCTTTGAGTCGTTCTGACAGACTGGCGAAATACAATCAACTGATGAGGATTGAAGATTATCTGGAAGGTACGTCATCTTATCCCGGCAAAAGTGCATTTTTAAGGTAAAGACAACTAAACATTTCACTAATATACAATTTTAAACCCCGTAGAGACGGCCGAACCGGTGGTCTCTACGGGGATGTTTTTAATTTCCACATTAGTCACATGCGCATATGGAGGGCCCTGGCTACACCAGGTAATAAAATCATCTACCGAACGGGCTTCACCCTCACATTTCAGGGTAACGGTACCGTCATAGTCATTTTTTATCCAACCCCGCAGGTTGAGCTTCTCTGCTTTCCTCTGGGCCGAATACCGGTATCCAACCCCCTGGACCCTTCCTGCTATAGTCAGTGTAACAGCCTTCTTACTCATCCGATTCCGTTTTTAACATTTCAACAATACTTGCGTACTGAAACGGTTTATAAATAAGAGGAAAAGGTATACTGAATTCCGGACGCAGAAAGCCGCTTGTAACAATTATTTTTTTATCGCTGCAGTGTTTTTCAAGAAAGCGTATCCAGTAATTCCCTCCAAATAGAGGCATCCGGTAATC
>CAYSXD010000050.1:0-10866 GCA_964434925.1 uncultured Spirochaetaceae bacterium | reverse complement strand
GATATAACTGAGAGGAAAGAAGCAGAGATAGCTCTTGCGAGAAAAAATTTCCTGGTAGTGCTTCTCCAGCGAATTACCGTTGCGGCAAATGAATCTTCATCACTGGAAGAAGCACTACAGGTGTGTCTGGATGAGGTTTGTTCCCTTATGGGATGGCCGATAGGACATGCATACATGCCGGACAAAGAGGGGTCAGAACGACTCATTTCCAGCGGATTATGGCATCTGGATAATCCGGAGAAATTCACTTCGTTCAGAGAAGCTACAGACAACAGCACGTTTAAGTACGGATTTGGCCTGCCGGGAAAGATTATGGCCAGCAGAAAACCTTCATGGGTCATAGATGTTGACAATGATTCCAATTTTCTTAGAGGAAAGCTTGTGAAAAATCTTGGTGTCAAAACAGCATTTGGTTTTCCTGTGCTTCTTGGTGCAGAAGTCGTCGCCGTACTTGAGTTTTTTACAAAAATTATGACAGAACCTGATGACAACCTTCTGGAAGTAATGGCAAATATTGGTAAACAGCTTGGCCAGGTAGCTGAACGCACACGTGCAAAAATGGAATTAACAACGGCAATAATCGATGCGGAATCCGCAAACAGGGCAAAAAGTAATTTCCTTTCCAGCATGTCTCATGAGCTGCGCACTCCGCTCAATGCAATACTGGGATTTTCAGAAGTACTGGACAAGGAGTTAAGCGGTAAACTGAATGCAGATCAAAAGGATTACGTCAGGGATATTCTGGGAAGCAGCAAGCATCTTCTAAGTTTGATTAATGATATACTTGACTTGAGCAAGATTGAAGAAGGGAAAATTGAGCTGAGTCCGGAACCGATATCCATTGTGGAAGTTTTAAATGATTCTTTGATAATGATACGGGAGCGTTGTCTAGCGCATAACCTGGATATGAAATTAAACATTGATGCTTCGGCAAGGGATGTTGAACTGAACGCTGACAGGAGGAAAATGAAGCAGATTATGTATAATCTGCTTTCCAATGCGGTAAAGTTTACTCCTGACCACGGGGCTATCCTGGTAGAAGCTGTTGTATCAGGAGCCCTTCTTGAAGTAAGAGTTACAGACAGCGGTATTGGTATAGAAAAAGCAGACCAGAAAGAAATATTTCAGAAATTTCATCAAGCGGAAAGCGGCCGCATAAATAAAACAAAAGGAACCGGGCTGGGTTTGAGCATTGTAAAAAATCTTGTAGAACTCCATGGCGGCAGTATTGCGGTACACAGCGCCGGGAAAAATCGGGGGACAACATTTTCCTTTACACTTCCTTTAGAAGCACATTCCTGATGGGAACCTTATGGGGCCCACTCCTGTAAAACGACTTGTAAACATGATGAATGGAATTATAGAAATAATTTACAAAAATGAACCCGGTACCACAGGGTGTTTGGAGCATAGTTCATCCCGGATCTGCCTGAACCGGAACAGCTGGTTATTATTGCTGCAGTGCCGCGACAGCCGCTCCAATTAATGGCGCATCATCATGATGGGTAAACTCTGTAAATATATGATGTTTAGCTTCCAGAAATTCTTTTAAATAGTATGAGGTGCGAAACCGGAGGCCCTTCGTCTTAAAAAACGTTGTACCGTCCGCCGCAATACATACCGGTTTGGCGGGATTATGTCCTTTCCCTGTTTTGAGTACGACAGCCGCGAGAGAAGCTGCTGTTAATTTGGCAGCCCGTTCTATAAGGCGGTCGAGGAGGGTGTACATAATAATTCTGTCATCTTCTGTACACAGTTGAGCGAGTGTATTTGCCGTATCGTAGGGGGTATGAAGGAAACGATCCATTGTTTTTGTTTCCAGAAAACTGAGGGCGTCTATTTGTGCCGCGGCACTTTTGGAAAACAGTTTATTCTCCGCCGCCTTTCTTAAAACCTCAAGAGCCAACGGACCCTGATATGCTCCTGAAATTTTTTTCTCAAAAAGAGATTCTTCAGGTTTGTCTGTGGACAGAGTAAACTCACGATCGATAATGCCTCCCGTAAAGCCTGCAAATTTTCCACTTTCAATATTAATGATCTGATCTTTAGAATCCTGAAGAACTTTTTCAAGTTTTTTAATATTACTGTTTTTCTCCATATAACTGCAGTTCATACCGGTCCCAAGAATAAAGCCGATGTGGGTGGCAAATTCTTTTCCTTTATGTCCT
Source organism: uncultured Spirochaetaceae bacterium (assembly GCA_964434925.1). GTDB lineage: Bacteria > Spirochaetota > Spirochaetia > B11-G9 > B11-G9 > S145-15. Next base: position 8,698 of record CAYSXD010000050.1, on the reverse strand, counting down.
ATCCGGCTTGCAAGGAGTGTTGCCACCGTATCATTCAAAATAACAATCTCTTTTTCTTCAGAGTATCCTGATCTTTCCAGTGCTTTTAATAAATTCCCGCCAAGAACCGCTCCTTCAACCTCCGGAGCTTTTACCTCTTTTGTAAAGGTTATAAGTTTTCCATCTCCCGATTCAAGCATTTCCGTAGGGTACGAAAAGCAAAAGCCGATTTTGGATGAGGTGTGTATGACTCCTTTCATATATCCTGCAATGGTATTAAAAAAATCATCTTTACCAACCGGTTCCCCTCCGCAGGTTCCCGGCATTGGAAACTTTTTAAAATTTTCAATACGGGGGGCGCCTCCGTTTTCTATTAAAACAGTCGCGACTCTGAAATTCGTTCCCCCTGCGTCAAGGACAATGACCGGTTCGTTAAAAGGTATGTTTCCTTCGGCAGACAGGTAGGTCGGTAGCATCATTAGTGATGAGGGCTTTTTGGTAAGTCCTTTTTCCATTTCACCGATAAACAAAGAACTTTCACGTTCCATTGTGAACTGATCAGGGTCCATTCTGTTTGCTTTTAAAAAATGTCTTGCTCTTTCTACAGGGCCGTTCATTTATGATCTGCTCCCATTTATAAAATGTTCCATGAATTTATCGAATTGAAAGTGTTCAGTAAACATCTTTTCAATCTCTTTTATCTTTGAATCATCATACAACTGGATTTTTGTATTTTCAAAACAGTAAAGGAGTTTTCTTTCAACCGTTTCAGTATCATCTTCAATCAGAAGCGCGGGGATTCCTGCATCTTCAATTCGTTTAATGTTTTCACTTTTAACACGGACTCCCTCCCGGGTACATGAAATAATAAGTCCTCCAATAGGAGAAGAAAGTTTGTTACTGTGTTCAACAATTTTCTGAATTCTGTCCCTGGATCCTGATCCTATAATAATAACATCCCCACTCTTTACAAATCGTTTTAGGTCAAGGTACTCAGCCCGTAAACTGATAATTCCAATAGACCGGCAGGGCGGGAACCACGCGGCATCCGTCGGGTTACCTATAACCTCCGTATTTTTGAGATGTTTTCGAATTTCCGTCATAGATGGATTCGGAAGATCGTCAATGGTAGGCAAGAATCCATAAATTCTTAAAGGGTCATTAAATTCAGGATACATTTCATGGAGGAGCTTTTCTGTGATAAATTTTTTTACCGTATCTATTTTGTCCGGTATTACTTTGTTAAAAAGAATTCCTTTAACCTGACTTTTTTTATATAAAAAATAGGAAAGATCAACCTCCAGCATATCGAGAGCTTTCCCTATTCCACCTCCTGACAGATACAGGATATCCGCTCCGATAAGATTTCCAACACCGGCATTTGAAAGACCGATTATACCGCCTACTCCGGGATGCCCTGTCCCCTCGGCAATAATAACCTCCTTGTGGCTCAAACTGGAAAAAGATTCTTCAATTTTTCCGGCAAGTTCCATTGATATTTCATGTTTATCAGGATTAAGGAGATATGCTTTAGTAAATCCCGATGCCAGCTGTACAGGAGAGAGCTGTTCCAGCTTCATATCAGGGATACCTGAAAAATGTTCCATTATCCGTACATCTTTATCCACCTTGAATCCTGTTGGAAGGTCTACCAGCTCCTGTCCCACCGGCTTTATGTAGCCGATTTTTTCCGGAGGAATCACTTTTTTTAAAAGAGAAATAAGACCGATACTTGTTACTGTTTTTCCGGCATGCTGTCTGAATCCCGTAATATAAATTATTTTAGGTGCCATATGTTTATCCTTTTCTGTGATGCAGATCAATTGAAGTTAACTTTTTAAGGAATGAATGTATTAATTGCTCTTTTTCAGGTTTTTTTGCTAAAAAATGAATCATGTGTTTTCCAAAAATATAAACCAGATAAGCTATTTCACTATATTTATTGGTAACAGGGTATATTTCGATAGTTTCCCTGATTCCATGATATTCCGTATACGTATGTGTCGCGCTCAGTTCTCCGATGAGTGTCTGTATATCAAGATCAGGAAGAATAGAGGTAATAGTATTTTCAATACATTCTGATTTAAGCATGTTTTTTTTGTCAATAAATGCTTTACTCACATATAAAATTTTTCCCAGAGGATCGGTTATAATGAGGGGTAAAAGAGTATTCGTTGTTATAAAATCAATTAAAGTAGTTTGAGTACTTATCTTTAATGAACGTTTTATATTCATCTGGTTCAGATAATAGTAGAGATGATTGATCTGATCTCCTAATTTGCCAAGCCTTTTTAATGAACTCCCCGGTGTAAACCCTCCTACGCTGCTCAAATGAATAAGTTTATCTATCTCGTTTGAAACATTTTTACTCTTTTTAAGCGAGAGGTAAAAAACAACGCATAAAGTAATTGCAAAGATCAGGGAACTAAAGAGAAATGTTTCACCGAAGCTTTTGTTAAAAGGGGCTATGTATATATAACCGATAAATCCAAAAGCCGGAACACCAAGAATAACAAGAGTATTAACAATAATATATTTGACCCGGGGAATAAGTATCATTTTAATATTCCTTGAAAGTATCTATATCTTCATTTCTACCAACAACAAGAATTGTATCATACTCTTTCAGTATATCGTCAGGTGTCGGGAAAATTACTTCTTCCGATTTTATCGGGTTTCCCAGTTCATCAATAGAGATAAATGATCGCTTTACAGCAACAATGTTAATTTTAAATTTCTTTCGTAAGTTTAGTTTTGATAGTGGCTTACCAATAAAGCTCTTTGAAGCGTACAGTTCCGCGATAGTGATTGTTTTGCTTATAGGGATACGGTCCAGAATTTCGGGAGCGAGGAGTTTTTGTGCGATACGGCTTCCTTCTGAAATTTCAATATTAATAACTTCGTCCGCACCCACCTGTTTGAGTACTTCCGCGTGAAGGTCCGATGTCGCACGGGCTACTATGTATGATATTCCCATTCGTTTAAGAACAGCTGTAATAAGAATACTTGCTTCCTTATTCTCTCCAATACCAACAATAGCAATGTCCACTTCATCAAAGGGCAGTGTAGAGAGTGATTCCTCATCGGTAGCATCAAGAAGTACCGCCTGGGTAACAGAGTCTTTAATCCTTTCGATAGTTGCCGCTTTCGTATCTATGGCCAATACTTTTCCTCCCTTTTCCATGAGAACTTCACAGACCTGCTGTCCAAAGGTCCCTAATCCTATAACGGCAAATAATGTTTCTTTAGCCATATATTCTTCTCCTAACCAATCGATATATTTCCAACGGGGAATTCAATATTCGTTGTGTGATGTTGTCTTGACGCCGCCGCAAGAATGGTTAATGGGCCGAGTCTTCCCATAAACATAAGCGAGCTGATAATTATTTTACCTGGCCCGGATAAGTGTGATGTTAAACCTGTTGAAAGTCCTACTGTTCCAAACGCGGAAACAGTTTCGAACGTAATATCTTTCAATGCGGCATGTTCGGTATAGGTTAAAAGAATAATACCTAAAACAACCGAAGATACTCCAAAGAGAAGGATGAGCATCGATTTCAGGACCTTTTCCTTGGGAATAGAGTGTTTAAAGAGTACCACCGGGCCACTGCCTGTAAGAAAAGATTTTACATATGCGAGAATGACAGCAACATTATTTATTTTAATACCACCTGCGGTACTTCCGGCAGCAGCTCCCACAAACATAAAGACGGTCATAATCATTAGTGTTGTAGTTGTGAGGTTCCCGATGGAAATTGTATTGAACCCTGCCGTACGAAGAGTTACCGACTGAAAGAAAGCGGTAAGGTACTGTTTTCCTAATGAGTATTCTGACAGGCTGTGTGTATGCTCAATGCCATAAAGTATCAGGGTGCCGGAAAGCAGAAGAAATGCGGTAAAGAGGAGAACCACTTTTGAATTGACCTGGAGCTTAACAAATCCCGGATTCTCTTTTTTTATCAACTTTCGTAAATGCCATTTCCCGCTGTCTTTTAAATTACTCAGGACAGCAAAGCTTATGCCGCCGAGAATAATGAGCATGGCTATAACAAAATTGACAAAAACATTGTCCTTAAACTGTTCAAGGCTGTCTGAAAAAAGTGAAAATCCGGCATTGCAAAAAGCCGAAATGGAATGGAAAAGTGAAAGAAACAGTGCGTTATCCGGGCTGCCTGAAACTTTACTGAAGGGAATATAGAGAAGAAGCATCCCTGCTCCTTCAATAATAAAACTTGTATAAATTATAGTTTTAATGCTCTTTCCTATATGGGACATGTCCTGCTCATTAAGCATATAGCTCAGCATGACTTTTTCTTCAAGCGTCACCTTTTTCCTTAAAGCAAAAATAGTGAAATAGGAGAGTATCATAATACTCAGACCTCCTGCCTGTATAAGAAACATAAGTATGAGTTTCCCCCAAAAGGTGAAGGCTGTTGCCGTATTAACAACAATCAAACCGGTAACGCAGACGGCAGACGTTGAGGTAAAAAGAGCATCAAGAATCGGGAGTCCATTTCCCGGGGAGGTGGTAAAAGGCATCATCAAAAGAATTGTCCCGGTAAGGATGACCGAAAGGAAACTTAATAGAATAGTCTGCGCGGGATGAAGGGATATCCCTTCAAAAAAAGTTGATATTTTATTGAGTCTTTTGAAAATTCCTGTCCAGATAAAAAAATTACGTATGAGTATTATTGCCGGAGGTATGAGGATAAACTTGAAAGATCCGTTATTAATAATGAAAAAACGATTGATGAGGAAAAAAAGAATGAAGAAGAGGGCAAAAATCAGATCATACTTATACTTACGCAGTACAAAAGATTTATAGGGAGTAGTAACAAACTGATAGGTAATTTCTCCTGTTATAAGGATTGCTATCCCAATATCAATATATCCTGAAACGAGAGTGGGGTGAAAAGTACCGTTAAATTGAATAAAGTATATAAGAACACTACTCAGGATAAATTCAGGTATGGTAAAAAGCTTTTTTCTGTCCATTAAAATTAACAATATATAAATATGCGTGATTCAGCAAGGGTAAAGGGGAACCCTCCCGCCCCGTTAAAAAGAAGGGAAAACACTTCCTTTTTACCGGACTTTCTGTTAGACTTGCCGAGAAAAAGTATGTTACCGCAAGAGGGGAGGGGTATGATACAGGCTAAAAATTTGTTAAATCCACTGGGAAGAAAAATATTTCTGGACAGATACGCGTTAAAAGACGGAAAGAAAAATTCTCTGTCAGTTGATGACCTTGTAATCGCAGTTGTAAATAAAGATACGGGGCAGCGCGAGATAGGCCGGGTTGTTACCATTGAAGATGGTAATGTTACCATAAAGCTTGAAGACGGTTCCACCCTCGAACGATCAGTGGAAAATGTTGATAAACCTGTTGAAACCGATCCTGAGATGATGATTAAACGGGTTGCCCGTGCCCTGAGTGAGGGAGAGAAAGACAGCGATTTATGGTTAGGGAACTTTAAATGGCTTCTGGAAGACTGGAAATTTGTTCCCGGTGGAAGAATCCTCACTGGAGCCGGTACGGATCAGAATCTAACCTACTATAATTGTTACGTCATACCGTCACCCGCTGACAGTCGTGGCGGCATAATGCAGACTCTCACTCATATGACAGAGATTATGTCCCGTGGCGGAGGAGTCGGTATTAATCTTTCTTCGCTGCGTCCGCATCACGCTTATGTACAGGGAGTAAACGGCCGTTCCAGTGGATCCGTTTCCTGGGGAGCACTGTATAGTTATGTTACCGGCCTTATTGAGCAGGGAGGGAGCAGGCGGGGTGCTTTAATGCTTATTTTGAATGACTGGCATCCTGACATTTTTGATTTTATTACAAGTAAACGGGAAATGGGGAAAATTGCCAATGCCAATATCAGTGTTGCCATATCTGATGAGTTTATGGTCGCTGTTAAAAATGACGCGGATTGGGATTTAGTATTTCCTGATACCTCAGTACCTGATTATGATGAAGTCTGGAATGGAAATCTTAATGAATGGAAAAAACTGGGTAAGCCGGTGATTACGTACCGGACAGTGAAGGCACGTGAAGTATGGGATACAATTATTGAAAGTGCCTGGGCAAGCGCTGAACCGGGTGTGTTTTTTATTGACCGATACAATGAAATGAGCAATTCATACTATTACTCAACCATTACCTGTACGAACCCCTGTGGAGAGCAGGGGCTTCCTCCATGGGGAGTGTGTAATCTGGGAGCATTGAATCTTTCACGTTTTGTAAAAAATACTGAAGTTGACTGGGAGAGTCTCGGTAAAGCGGTACGTTTTGCCGTTCGTTTTCTCGATAATGTTATTGACGGCACCCCCTATTTCTTTGATGAAAATAAAAAACAGCAGTCATCCGAGCGCCGTATAGGTTTGGGTACAATGGGTCTTGCTGAAATGATGATCCGCTTAAAAATACGCTATGGGGGAAAGGATTCCGATTCGTTTCTTGATAAACTTTTTAAATTTATTGCTGTTGAAGCCTACCTTGCAAGTTCAGAATACGCGGAAGAAAAAGGCTCTTTCCCGATGTTTGACAGTGAAAAATATCTGACCAGTGGTTTTATGAAAGGGATGCCGGAAGAAATCCATAAAGCTGTCAGGGAAAAGGGTATCCGCAATGTTACCCTTTTGACCCAGGCGCCGACCGGTACAACCGGAACGATGGTGGGAACATCAACGGGTATTGAACCGTATTACTTCTGGGAGTGGGAAAGAAAAGGAAGAATGGGTTCACATGTCGAGCGTGTTTCCGTTTATGATGAATGGCTGAAAGAAAATGAGGGTGATGATAACAAACTTCCCGATTATTTTGTAACAGCTATGGATCTAACTCCCGATGATCATATAAAAGTTCAGGCTGCAATTCAGAGATGGGTTGATTCAAGTATTTCAAAAACAAGCAATACACCAAATCATTATACGGTTGATCAGACAAGGGCTCTCTATCAGTTAATGTATGATACAGGTTGCAAGGGCGGTACGATTTACCGGGACGGTTCCAGAGATGAGCAGGTCCTGAATATAAAGAAAGAGGATAATGGCAAAGCTGACATTTCCGCACCTGTTACCATAAAATCACGTGTAAGACCAACTGTTTTGAATGGAACAACGTACCGGAAACATACTCCTATTGGGACAGCTTATATAACGGTGAACGCAGATAAGGCCCATGAGGATGAGCCGTTTGAGGTTTTTATCAATGTGGCAAAGGTAGGGTCAGATGTAGCGGCTGATGCTGAAGGGCTTGGTCGCCTGATAAGTCTGGTGCTTCGTATGGCAAGCCCGCTTTCTCCTGAGGAGCGGGTTAAAAATGTTATTGCCCAGTTAAAGAGTATTGGATCAGGAAGACAGCGCGGTTTTGGAAAGAACAGGGTCATGAGTTTACCGGATGCAGTAGCACAGGTGCTGCAGGAGCATATAGGTAAATCACAGGATGATAGTCTGCCCGTGCTGCCTGATGAAGAGGATGAAGAAAAGAATAAACAGTTTTCCTTTACCTTTTCAGAACCTCACGCGGATATCTGCCCTGTGTGCGGTAATGCCACGTTTATGCTTATTGAAGGATGCAAGAAGTGCCACTCCTGCGGTCATAGTGAGTGTTAGAGCTCCCGCAGGGGAAAGGACCGGATCTTTTTTCAGCCGGCTGTTTCCTGTATCCATTCCATTCCTCCGGATATAGAAAGAGTATATCAAATTCAAGACTTTCAAGGCAGGCTATTTTTGAGCATTTATTTTTTTCTTTTTTGTGTGTATACTTGAGGGACGTAACCAGGGAGGTGTAGGTGTGAATTTTTATGAGCTTGTTTCACAACGGGAAAGTATCCGCTCGTATGATCCTGACAGAAAAGTACCGGAAGAAGTCCTCCGGAGAATTCTTGATGCAGGGCGTTTTGCCCCTTCAGCAAAAAACGGTCAGCCATGGGAGTTCCTTCTTGTTTCTTCTCCTGAAATGCTTAAGGAAATACGCTCCTGTTACAGTGCACAGTGGTTTCAGGATGTCCCGTATATCCTTGTTGTAAAAGGATATAAAGATAAAGCATGGACAAGGTCCTCTGACGAATACAACACACTGGAGACAGATCTTGCGATTGCCATGGATCATATTATTCTTGCTGCAGAGTATGAAGGCCTCGGTACCTGCTGGGTTGCCGCTTTTTCTCCTGCCGTACTTGAAAAAGTGCTTCGGCTTGAGGAAAACGAGAAGGTGTTTACCCTTACTCCGCTTGGATATCCATCGCCGGGATTTCATAAAAAAAACCGAAAAAGCAGGAAGCCTTTTGAGAATGTTGTTAAATTTATCTGATCCTAGCCCCGTATGCCGAGGAGCGGCAGTACATCATTCCGGGAGGGTGCTTTGTAGAAGCGTTTTCCCGCAACTTCAATAACGGGAATTGAGTGGATATGTGCCTCTTTTGCCGCCTTCATATGAGCAATTATCTCAACTTCCCTTACCGTAATTTCAGGATAATCCTTTTTCAATTCCTTCAAAAAGCGGGCGGTGGGAATGCAGCGCGGGCAGACAAGTGACTTGTAATAGATAATTTCTTTAGATTGTGATTCCATTGTTTTATCCTTTGAGCATTTCGTGTGCTTTGTATGAACTTCGAACGAAGGGGCCGGAAGCTACTCCTTTAAACCCCATTTTTAAAGCCTCCTCTTTATACTTTGCAAAAATATCCGGGTGAACATACTCCACAACAGG
>CAYSXD010000049.1:0-10928 GCA_964434925.1 uncultured Spirochaetaceae bacterium | reverse complement strand
TAACATTTGTCTGTACGGTTTCGATACTGATAATGAGCAGCTTGTAACCAAGCTGTATAACATTCAAAAGAATATTTTTGACAGAGAGATACAACTTCTTACCTCAGGAGGCCTCCGCACAACTGAACACTTACAATGGTTTAATGTGGAAGAACGATTTAAGCCTATGGGGGTGAAAATGATCGGTGTCTTCTGCACGCTTATAAAGGACATGGATTTTCTTGATCATTCAAAATACCTCGCAGGGTTTCAGACCGTGCAGAACAGGATCCCCGGATTTGGTTCGATTCCCTTTCATTCTACAAAAATCTCCATGAGAGTATCGAAGGAGTTGACAGAAAAGATCCGAAAAGGGACAATACCGGGCTTAAGCAGTTTTCTTCCCCGGGCAACGCTGAGAATAGGCGGATTCGCTGATGCCTGTCATGGACTGTCCGCGGCCACGACGGTAAAAATCGGTCAGGAGGAAGAACTTATTTCACAGATAGAAACAGTACTGAAGGAGATATAGGTAATGGGAACAGGAAGAGGATACGGAAAAACAATTCTTATTGGCGATCAGTTTGTTCTTTGGGAAATTCCGGCGGTTCTTGCCGCCATTCCGTTTGAAACAGTCTGTACAGTGGAACAGATAAAAAAAGGTGATGGTTTGTTACTGGAAGACAACAGGATAGAGGTCCCGGGGTACAAGAAGGCAAAAAAAGCAGACAGTATCGTTTCTTTTGACCGTATGATTAAAGTTATGGGCATAGATACAAAAAAAACCCCGATAAAAATTACTGTCTCCGGTGATCTATTAGCGGGAAGCGGTGTCGGGGCAAGTGCTGCTATCTGTGTAGCATTTGCACGGGCATGTAATGAAGAATTTAATCTTGGTCTGGATATTTTTGGTATAAATCACGTAGCATGGGAAGGTGAGTTCGGTTATCACGGGCTTCCAAGCGGATTGGACAATACCGTTTCCACATTCGGTGGTGTTATTGAATATAAAATTGAAAAGGATATTAAGAAATTTGAGCGGATAGCCCTGGATCATCCGGTAGAAATTGTTCTTGGAAACAGCGGCGTAACCTCTAATACCGCATCTCTCAAAGGGTTCCTCGAGGAACAGGAAAAAGAAAACCCGGCTCTTTTTACCAAAAGGCTGAACACTATCAGAGATCAGGTATCCTCACTTAAAGCTGCTTTAATGTCCGGAAATCTGGTACAAACCGGCAAAATAATGAACGAAAACCATAAAATACTTATCGAAATGGGACTATCTCATGAAAAACTTGTTTCTCTCTGCAGTCTTGCCAACTCACTTGGAGCGTATGGTGCAAAGGTAACCGGAGGCGGCAGGGGTGGATATATGGTAGCACTTACACCGGGAAAAGATCTTCAGGAAAAAGTTGCCTCGGCTTTTGAAAAAGAAGGTATTGCAGTTATTCGTGCTACAATAGGTAATAAACCGAATGATGATACTTTCTCACACATTCTTACATAATGTGATTTTTTTCTTTTAAACCGCGTAGTTTGTTTTACTCTTTTCAAGCCTCCTCCGTGAGGCTTTAATTTCATCACTATACGAAGAAAGAACTTCATCCAGTTTCGTATGAAGCGAATTAAATCCAAACTCTTGTTTTCCTATCCGGAAGTTCTTTTCTACCATTACTTTACGTAATTCATTATTGATAAGAACTTCATGAATACGGGGATATATCTCATCAGGAATTATAAGACTTCCGTCCGTCGCATAATTATCCCGGATTTCAATATTATCAAATCCTGAATTCTTAATATCCGTTTTATACACTAAATACGTAGATACAATAACCGGAACACGGCAGGATACCGCCTCCAGCAGTGCATTCCCGAAACCTTCCCATACCGGGAGATACGTTACAATATCAGCATGAATAAGGACGTCTCTGTTCGTATAATACTTCCTTCCCTCACCATCCAATCCCCGTACAGCACGAACTCTATTCGAAATAAGATGAAAGGAAACATCCTTACTTTCTGCCAGATTTTTAATTTTATCTATATACCCTTCATCCGGCTCATCTCCCTGATAAAGTGAAACAACCAGCTTAATCCGGTTTTTAAGTTCAGGGTGCTGTGCCGAATATCCTGCAACCAGAGCAATTGAATCCTCAATTCGTTTTCGGGGAACAATACGTGTTGGTTGGACAAAAAGGATATCCTCATCTGAAAATCCCATATCCGCCCTGAAAGTACTATTGTAGGTATCTTTTTCGGTCACGTTTTCAAAATCTTCACAATTAGGAATAACAAAAGGTGAAACTCTTTTTAATGAACGCAGTATATGCGCGGAATAGGAAGAAATAACAACATGTTCAGTGCCTATATCTCCAGGCGGCATAATACGATTAAGAAGTGTCTCTATCCTGTTCTGACTAAACCTGCTTCGTTCCCACCAGAAATCATGATGATGGAACAGTGTTGCAACCTTATATTCTGTGGCCAGTTTATATATAGCTATCCCTCCCAGGAGGGTCATGGGCATCGCATTCGTGTTCTGCGCAATAATAAGATCTATCGTATTATCCTGAATTATCCTGTATATTTCTGCCCCGAGTGTTTCACCCTGCAACCAGAGGTCTTCGATCACTGCTTCCTGTTGAGCCATAGTCAGATGAGTAGGTGTTCTGGTAATGTAGGGAAAAACAAGTTTTTCAAAATATCGTTGCGCGGTCCCGTCGAAACTGAGTATTTTATTCAGGAACTGTCTGCTTTCCGGTACATTCTTTACCGGAGACCCATATTTCCCCGCAAGGGTAAATACCACATGACCATCCGACATTAACGCGGTTATCCATTTATCAACTTCTAAAGAGACTCCATCTACGTCTCCCAATTTACCACTTACAAAAAGAATATTAAATTTATCCTTCATATTCCACCTCAATTGACGGACACCTTATTCTGTTTTTCGGTATATGTAAAGAGAGAAACAATTATAATCATATAAATAATATTTATTTCTTGAATAATAACTTTTTATCTATTAGAATTAGAATCATGTTAAATATAGCTTTATTCGGCCCTCCCGGAGCGGGTAAGGGAACACAGGCAGAATTACTTGTAAAAGAGTATGGTCTTTTTCACATATCAACAGGAGGTATACTCCGAAAGGAAATTGAAAACAAAAGCTCTCTCGGCCTGACGGCTAAAAAGACGATGGAAGAAGGCGGGCTTGTCAGCGATGAAACCATCGTTAAAATTATCGAAGAAACCATAATGAATAATCCCGACGCAACCGGATATCTTTTTGACGGCTTTCCTCGCACCTACATCCAGTCATATATTCTGGAAGGCATAATGACTCGATTCCATAAAAAACTATACGGCCTTATCAATCTTGAAATTTCGGATGATGTTTCCGTCAGCCGACTGGTTAAAAGAGGGCAAACATCAGGCAGAGCAGATGATAACGAAGTAACAATCCGGAAAAGACTTAAAGAGTATTATGACAAAACACTGCCTGTAATGGAGTTTTTCAAAAAAGTTGGAAATTACTTTCCCGTTAACGGAGAAGATACAGTAGAAAATATTCATCATAAAATCAAAGTAATTATTGATAGCATTCAGAATGAGAATGAATTTAATATCAATTGAAGATGTATCAAAAACACTCAATAGCTCCCCTCTTTTTCAGGAGGTTTCACTTGGTATTAATTCAGATGAAAAGATTGGATTTATTGGTTCAAATGGCAGCGGTAAGTCAACATTTCTTCATATTATAAATGGTGATATACCTATTGACGATGGTACTATTTCCAAAAACAAAGATATCCGCATAAGTTTCCTTGAGCAGACACCCAATTTCCCGCAGGGAATCACACTGAAAGAGTTTCTTTATCTTGGTAACAGCCAGGTGATCACCCTGCTTAACACCTACTATACATATCTGCAAAACTATAAACACAGTACCTCAGAAGAAAGTACACTAAACGATCTTACGGAGAAGATGGATACGGCAAACGGATGGAATGCTGAGAACAGTTATTTTTCTCTCCTTCAGGAGTTCCATCTGCCTGATTCTTCCGCCATGATGGATAAACTTTCCGGAGGAATGTTAAAAAAGGCAGCATTAGCCAGGGCTCTGGCTTCAAATCCCAATCTCCTTCTCCTTGATGAACCGACAAATCACCTTGATATTGAAACTATCGAATGGCTTGAAGCGTACCTTGCAAATGCTGCATTTGCTTTTATAATGGTAACACATGACCGCTACTTTCTTGACAGGGCCTGCACAAAAATAATGGAAATTGATAAGAACAAAATATTTCTCTATAATGGAAATTATTCAACGTACCTGCAACGAAAAGCAGAACGGTTTACCATTGAACAGAATGAACAATCCAGAATACGGGCCGTGTTAAAAGACGAATTGGAATGGCTTAAAAGGGGCCCGCGGGCACGTGCGGGGAAAGACAAGAAGAGGAAATCCAATATTCAGAAACTTATTGATGCAAATGTGCAAACAGAAGATCAAAGTATTGAATTTTCCTCGGCACAGAGAAGGCTTGGTAAAAAGGTTCTTGAATTAAAACAAATAACGAAACTGTATGACAGGAAAAGTGTTATTAATTCTTTTTCGTACAATTTTAAAAAGGGTGAACGAATTGGAATAATAGGACCCAACGGGGCTGGAAAATCCACATTCCTCAATATCATTGCAGAATATACGGCTCCGGACTCAGGAACAGTTGATACCGGATTAAATACCCACATTGGTTACTATGACCAGCTTTCTTCTCCCCTGCATGGTAACAAAACCGTACTGGAGTTTATTGAGAAAACTGCTGAGAGAGTTACTCTTGCGAATGGTTTGGAAGTTTCCGCCGCACGGTTTCTTGAAATATTTCAGTTTCCTACCCGTACTCACAGGCTTCAGATTTCATCTCTATCGGGAGGCGAAAAACGAAGGCTCTACCTTATTACGATTCTTGCGGGAAATCCCAACTTCCTTATGCTTGATGAACCTACAAATGATCTTGATATTGTGACACTGCAGAAACTGGAAGAGTACTGTAACACGTTTTCGGGTACCTTACTTATTGTTTCGCACGACCGGGCCTTTCTGGACAGAACGACAGATTATCTTTTTATTTTTAACCCTGACGGGACAATACAAAGATTTACAGGAAATTACAGTGGGTATAATGAGCTCATGAAGCAATCCCGCAGGGAAGAACAGAAACCGGTAAAAACAGAAGTAATGAAGAAAAAAGTTGATACCACTAAACGGAAATTAACGTTTAAAGAAAGAAAAGAAATGGAAACTCTCTTTAAAGATCTTGATGAATTGGAAAATGAAAAAGAACGACTGGAAAAATCTTTTACCGACACTTCATTGTCACCACAAGTACTATCCAAGAACAGCATGAAATACAATACGCTCCTTCAAAAGATTGAAAATAAAACAATACGGTGGGAGACTCTGGCAGAATATGAGGATGTGAATCTATAAAGGGTCTGTGCCACAGGTTTATTTGTTATAATTCACCAAGGAGGACTATTATGCGCATTTACACATCTATATACATTGTTTTATGTTACTTAATCATGTTTTAAACGGTAAAAAAGGGTAAAACAGTAACTATACCTATTAAACAACTATACTTTTTAGCTTAAAATAAGTACATTACTTTTTAACTAATGAGTATAAAGTTATAAAAAGAGGTTAGTATGAAGACACTGGGTATAAATATTGGATCCTCGAGCCTGAAGGTTGTCCTCCTTGAAAATTCGACTGTTCTCTGGAGTGATGTTCGTTTCCATGACGGTGACTTCCCATCCTCAATGAAGGAAATTTTTTTCGAAAATAAAATACCGGAGAAAATTCCAGCCATTATTACAGGAACAGAAGGAAGATTTCTCTTTAATATAAATAATGTTATTGAACCTCTCTGTATTGAGAAGGCTATTGAATACACCGGTGAAAAATTTGACGCTGTGGTAACCATGGGTGGTGAAGACCTTATTGTATACACCATCAACAGTGACAATAAAATTGTAAATAATTTTTCCGGCAGCAAATGCGCTTCCGGAACAGGTGAATTTTTCAAACAGCAGCTTGGAAGAATGAATATGACTCTTGAAGATGTGGCTTTTGTTCCGGAAACAAGTCTGGTACTTCCCCTCTCCAGCCGCTGTTCTGTGTTTATGAAAAGTGACTGTACACACCGGTTGAATAAAAATGAAGCAACAAAAGAAGATATTGTTGTTTCATTAAGCGATGTCATGGCCGCAAAAGTCATTGACTTCCTAAAACGCGCCCGCATTACAAAGGGGAAAGTCCTCCTTACCGGCGGAACGACGAAAAACAAACACATTCTCCGCTTTATTAAAGAAAAGGCACCTGAGATCGAGTTTATTATTCCGGAATCGGCCTCTTATTTTGAGGCACTCGGAGCAGCTCTGATAGCAGAGGAATCGGGAGCTCCTCTTCCTTCAGAAAAAAATCTTATGAAGGAAAATAAAATAAGTTATGATACGTACGATGACCTTAAAAAAGCGAAGGACCTTGTTACATATTTTGAAGCTGCTACGGGAAAAGTCATAGAGGGAAGAGAGTATGTCCTTGGCATAGATGGAGGATCAACAACAACAAAAGTAACGCTAATTGATTATGAAACCAATGAGATAGCAGCATCCTCCTATGGAAGAACTCATGGAGACCCGGTTAAATCGTTAAAAACCTGCCTTACAGAGGTACAAAAAAAGATAAAAGAAGACATTGGAGACAATACAATACATATTACTCTTGCAGCAACAACCGGATCTTCCAGGGAAATTCTAGGTGTTTTTATGGAAACTCCCGGAGTGTACAATGAGATTATTGCTCATGCTGAAGGGACAACCCATTTCAGCGATGATGTTGATACGATTTTTGAAATAGGCGGTCAGGACGCAAAGTATGTCCTTTTGAAAAATAAAGTTCCGATCGATTATGCAATGAATGAAGCCTGTTCTGCCGGTACAGGTTCATTTCTGGAAGAATCTGCCCATGGAGACTTAAATATTCAGCATGCCTGGGAAATAGCTGATATTGCTCTCGCTTCCGATCATTCTCTTAAATTCGGAGAGAACTGTTCCGCATTTATTAACTCTGATATCAGAAAAGCCATTCAACAGGGTGCTACAAAAGAAAGCATTACCGGAGGTATTGTAACTTCCATTGTTTCCAATTACCTCAACAGGGTAGTTGGGAACAGAACTATAGGAAACAAGATATTCCTGCAGGGAGGTGTGGCAAAGAACAAGGCGATACCCCTGGCATTTGCTATGCTCCTAGACAAGGAAATACTTGTTCCTCCATCACCCGAGTTAATGGGTTGTTTTGGTGTTGGCCTGCTTGCCAAAGAGAAGTTCGCAAACGGGCTTCTGGAAAAGAAAGAATTTGATCTCGAAAAACTTATAAATCAGGAAATTATCTACGAGCGGGTATTTACCTGCCGTTCCTGTGAAAATCTCTGCCCTATCCAGGTATTGAATGTCAACAATCATAAGTATATGTTCGGCGGACGATGCAGTAAGTATACAAACACAACTAAAAAGGTTGATAAACATATTCCAATCTTTGATTATGTGGAAAAACGAACCAGTTTGCTTTTTTCAGAATGTGCCCCGGATCCACTTGATTTTGTTAAAAAACGGGATTTTACCGTGGGAATACCAAAAGCTTTCTCTGTCCATACACTGTACCCTCTGTATTCGTGGTTTTTCCATATGCTTGGAATTCCTGTAATACTATCCGATACTATTTCCAAGGACGGTATCGCCCGGGCAGAAAGTGCCTACTGTTATCCTGCCGAAATTGCTCATGGTGCTGTACAGGATATTGTAGATAAAGGCACAGATTATATTTTTGTTCCCCATTTCAGAGATATGCCAAGCTATGAAGATAAAGTACATGCCAACTTTTGTCCTATAACTCAGTCTCTCCCCTACTACATCAGAAAAGCGTTTCCCGATGTTCCGGAAGATAAAATACTTTCACCGGTTATTACCTTTAAATTCGGCAAACTGAAAGCTCTCGAATATTTTGTTACTATGGGAAATCAGCTCGGTATTTCACCTGAAGAGGTTGAAGCAGCTTTCAATACTGCCTACGATAAACAGGAAGATTATTTTATTCAGTCACGGGAAATGGGAAAACAAGCACTCGAGGATGCACGAAAAGCTGACCGGCCCGTCATAGCAGTATTGGGACGCCCCTATAATGCTTTTACAAAAGATGCCAATATGGGAATCCCGAGAAAATTTACCAGCAGGGGCTATTCTGTTATTCCTTTTGATATTCTTCCCTTTGAAGATTCGGAAATTTTTGATAATATGTACTGGTATTACGGCCAACAGGATATGAAAGTTTCTTCCATGCTGAAGGATGAACCGAATATTTTCGTTACCTGGATTACAAATTTTTCCTGTGCCCCCGACTCTTTCATGCTTCACTATGTTAAATGGATGATGGGAACAAAACCATTTCTTATTCTGGAATTTGACTCCCATACTGCTGATGCCGGCATTGATACACGGGTAGAAGCCTTTCTGGATATCATTGATGGCTACAAATCAAAAATAGGCCGGATAAAAGAGGAACGCTATTCGAATGGCCTAAGGGTAATCAATAATGGTAATGATGAGATTCATATTTATGACTCAATACACAACCGTAAAATCAATGTCCGTAATAATTCCCGTGTTAAAATTCTCCTCTCCAATATGGGCGATCTTTCAGCACAGATGATGGCTTCTGCCATTCGGGCAATGGGCTTTAACGCGGAAGCAATGCCTATTTCAGACAGGGAAACACTACAGATTGCAAGGCGGCATACATCAGGTAAAGAATGTGTCCCTTCGCATCTTGTTTTAGGAAGTGCTCTTAAATATTTTGCATCTGAAAAATACAGAAAGAATGAACTCTATCTGCTCTTTGTACCAATTACCAGTGGCCCGTGCAGAACAGGACAATACTACATTTTTATGGAAAACCTTTTCAGAGATCTTGGACTTGAAAATGTTGTTATTTTTACTCTGTCGGCTGACAACTCTTACACTGAACTCGGCCCCGGTTTTTCAAAAACCCTCTGGCGAAGCACTGTTATTTCCGACTACATGAAAGATATACAAAACGCTCTTCGTGCCTGTGCTGTTGATCCAAAAAGTGCTCTTGAAACATACCATACACTCTGGCAGGAGCTTCTTGGAGAAGCGGAAACAGGCTTCAAACACGCGACTCCTGTTCTTAAGAAAATTGCAAAAGAGATATCACTCATACCGCTGCGTCAGAAACTGAAAGATTCACCAAAAGTTCTTATTGTAGGTGAAATATATGTCAGAAGAGATGACTTTGCAGTAGATGACCTTGTTGAGCTTTTCAGTCAGAAAGGAATCATCGCGAAAGTCGCCGGTATAGGAGAATGGATCCACTATCTTGACTTTGTACGACATTATGACTGGACGAAACGGCTAAAACTGCTTCCATGGTGGAAGAGACCTTTTTCAAAACCGGCACGTGATCTTTTTATTCTTAGAATAGAAAAATGGTGGAAACAATCAGTTGAGAAAAAAGTGGAAAAAGCACTTGCTCCCGCACGGCTTATACCCCGGACACCTCATGATATGGATATTATTATGAAAAATGCAGAGAATAATTTCGTCAGCCATGAGCTCAACTCTGAAATTACCGTATCAAGCGGAGTAGCTGCTACAGCTATGGAACACGGCTATTCAGGTGTTGTGAATATTTCTCCCTTTGCATGCCTGATAGGCAGGGTAATTGAGGGGTTATATGCGCCATGGGCACGAGAGAGGAAGTATCCAATTATTTCCGTAGAAATTGACGGTAATGTTTTACCTCCGAACCTTATAAGTAAGCTTAATATTTTTATGGTTAATGTTCTCCGGTTTAAAAATAATCCCGGGAAGGTGGACATGATAGACTATAATGAAAACGGAAAAGACAAAGATGTTGCCGAGGAATCTGAGAAAAAAGAAACGGTTACATCACGAAATTAGCTCAATACTTTTGGTTTCGTCCGGTGGATATAGTCAGCATATTTTTTATCCTCATGCATAATATGGCCGGTCAGCCAGGAGATTAGAAAATCTGCAATAGAGTCAGAAAAAACATAGGCTTTGTCTTTATTCAACTCTACAACTTCATTTTTCAACTGCCTGTGTTTCTCTTTATGATCGTCAAGGAGGGGATACCCATGGTTCTCCATAAACGCTTCTTCATTTTTAAAATGCTCCTGAGTATAGCCGAGCAAATTATCAAAGGTTGATGCAATTATCTTTTTTTCATCTTTCGTATGGAGTGCTCCGATAAAATTATTCACAAGTGCCAGAAGATTCTGATGTTCAGCATCTATGGAAGGGATATTAAGTGAATACTTGTCACTCCACGTAAACTGGTGATACACGGGTAATTCGTCAGCTTCATCCAGTTCCTCAAGATCACCGAGTGTTTCATCATTATCCATCAAAAGGAGAATCCGGTCATTTTTTACAATTATCAACTCTCCTGTCGGATCTTTAATTTTTATACCTCCCTTTTTCTCTACTTTAAGGGCTTTGGCAGCCTGGGCAGAAAGGAGAATAGCAGCAACAGTTGTTTCCTCATCCTTAAAATGCTTGTACAACCTGAGGGAATATCCCAATATTCCGCTTGTTGTTACCTCCAGCTGGTTAGTTCGGTGATCTTTGCTGTATTCGGAAATAATTTGCTGTGCCATTTGCTGCCCGCCTAATTTTAACGGATAGATTACTGAATTTGCCCCCGCACGTATCATTCTTTTTTCACCATCCGCTTTATATCCCCTTACAAAAATAAGAAGATCCGGTTTCATCTCTCGTGCGGCCAGAGAAACATACATGTTTAAAGAATCGTCTCCAAGACAGATAACAACACC
>CAYSXD010000048.1:0-11127 GCA_964434925.1 uncultured Spirochaetaceae bacterium | reverse complement strand
TTAAAATCACTCTCAATATGATTTTCTATACCTGAAAGTTCTGCTGCAGTATAGGGCTGAAAGGAATCAATCGCACTGACAGCGGTATCAATATTATGCATGTTTCCAAATCCGACAAGCCGTACGGTTATTCGCGGATCAAGCATAAGAAAATGAAGAGCTCCCTCAAGAATACTCTGATTCTCTTTTACCTTTAAAAAATTAAACGTCTCTTCATTCTGAATAATAGTTCCGCCACCAAGCGGATTCATAACAACTACTCCCATCTTATTCCCGGCCGCCGCCTTGATACCATCTTCCCGGTAGGGGGAATTAATTGCAGAGTAACCAAGCGTTACCCCCCTGAAGTATCCTTCTTCAACAACGTTACGAATTTCACTACCGGGGAGATGTGTCGAAAATACAGGGAACCGGATAAGCCCCTCGTCCCGGGCTTTCAGTATTTCAGCAACTGCACCGCCTTTCTTTCTCCCCTCCCAGTCATCTAGAGTAAGTACATACCAGCAGTTGTAAAAATCTATCCGCTCCAGGTTAAGTCGTTTTAAGGAATTTTCAAGATCCCGCCGTAAATCACCCGCTTTTGATTTATTGGATTTCGTGGAAACGTAAAAAGGTATCCCTTCTTTTTTCATTTCCGGAATCGCTTTCCCAAAAATAATCTCTGAATTATCTCCACAGTATCCCGGTGCCGTATCAAAATAGGTAATTCCTTTCCGCAGTGCGTGGAGAAGCATTTCCGCTGACTTTTCATGATTTTCCGGTTCTTCAAACCGCATACCGCCAAACCCAAGTACCGAGACATCTATCCCTGTATTTCCATATTCCTTATAAACCATTTTTACGCTCTCCCCAATAGTTAAACGTTAAATCTGAAATGCATTATATCCCCGTCACGAACGAAATACTCTTTTCCTTCAATCCGGAGCTTTCCCGCTTCTTTAACCTTTTGTTCCGAACCATATTCAAAGAGATCCCCGCAATGGTACACTTCCGCTTTAATAAAGCCTTTTTCAAAATCGGTATGTATAACCCCGGCTGCCCCGGGAGCTTTATCTCCTTCATGAAATGTCCATGCCCTGTTTTCATCCGCGCCGGCAGTAAAAAAAGTTCGTAGTCCAAGCATTCTGTATCCGGCATGAATCAGCGTATCCAAACCTGATTCAGCAAGTCCTGAAGCCTCCATAAATTCCTTTATTTCTTCGGCAGTTTCCAGTACTGCGATTTCCGATTCAAGTTTACCGCAGATTGTCACAACTTCAGCCCCTTCACCGGATGCTATCTCCTTAACCGTATTCACGAAGGTATTACCCCCACCTATGGCAGCTTCATCAATATTACAGACGTACAGCTGTTTTTTTAATGTAATCAGATGCAGATCATAGATAAGTTCCAGCTGATCATTTGTAAAATCCACACTGCGTGCGGGGGTTCCTTCGGAAAGAGCGGCTATGAGGGTTTCAAGCAGCGGGAGTGTTGCGTTAAGTTTTTTTACCATTTCCTTGTTACCGGTACGAAGATTCTTTAGTATCTTATCCTTCCGTTTCTCAACTGTTTCCAGGTCCGCCAGAGCAAGCTCAATATTGATAGTTTCAATATCCGATGCAGGATCAATCTTATTGGCAACATGAATTATATCCGCGTCTTCAAAACACCGTACTACGTGAACAATAACACCAACATTACGTATATGCGAAAGGAACCTGTTCCCAAGTCCCTCACCCCCCGAAGCCCCTTTAACAAGTCCCGCGATATCCACAAATTCCACGACAGCGGGAATTACCTTTTTTGTTGGTATCAGTTCTGTTATTTTCTCAAGCCGTGTATCCGACACACTTACTACCCCGACATTTGGTTCTATTGTACAGAACGGATAATTGGCCGCTTCTGCCGGAGCCGCAGTCATTGCGGAGAAAATTGTTGATTTCCCTACATTCGGAAGTCCCACTATTCCACAATTCAATCCCATTTTATTTCCTTTATTTGTTTCTCTTTTATTGGGTTTAGTATATCATAGAACTATGGCACAGACAATCTACTGGTACGACCTGGAAACATTCGGATTGAATCCTCAACTGGACCGCATTGCACAGTTTGCCGGAGTACGGACAAATGATAAATTTGAGCCGATAGGTAAACCCTGCATTCTCTACAACAGGATAACCCCTGACTATGTTCCCGACCCTAAAGCATGCCTGATTACGGGTATTACTCCGGAGGATACTCTTCTGAAAGGGGTCAGCGAATATGAATTCTCAAAAAAGATTATGGATGAGTTTTCTGTTCCGGGTACCTGTGTTGCCGGATATAACAATATCAATTTTGATGATGAATTTATACGAAACCTCTTTTACCGCAATTTTATAGACCCGTATGAACGCGAATGGGCACAGGGTAATTCCCGTTGGGATATTATTAACCTTGTAAGGGCGGCTCATGATATGAGACCCGGCGGGATAACCTGGATAAAAAAAGAAGACGGAACTCCCTCTTTTAAACTTGAAGAGCTGACAAAGGCAAACGGAATCAGCCATTCCCATGCTCATGACGCATTGTCTGATGTTTACGCAACAATAGATATGGCCCGGCTTGTTCATGAAAAACAGCAGCGGCTTTTTTCCTATATTTTTAATCACCGTTCAAAAACCAGCGTCAGATCACTAATCAATATACATACAAAAGATCCTGTTCTGTATACTTCACCGGTATTTACCTCGAAAAGGGGGTGTACATCTGTTGTAGCCCCACTGGCAACTGACCCGGGGAACCCCAACCTTATATATTGCCTCGA
The DNA here is from genome assembly GCA_964434925.1 of uncultured Spirochaetaceae bacterium. Lineage (GTDB taxonomy): Bacteria > Spirochaetota > Spirochaetia > B11-G9 > B11-G9 > S145-15. Next base: position 8,339 of record CAYSXD010000048.1, on the reverse strand, counting down.
TCTGCGGTATGACCCGGAAAACATTATTTCCCTTGCCCCCGAAGAAATTCGAAACCGGCTGTTTTCACCAAAGGGGAAATATGATGATAAAGATTTGATTCATCTTGTAAAACTCTACGCAAATAAATGCCCCGTTCTTTCACCGCTTTCCACTCTTAATGAGGAAACCTCAGAACGTCTGGGGATCGATGAAAAAAAGTATCGGGACCACAACAGCAGACTGAAAGCAGAGCCCCTTCTCACACAAAAATTGCTCAAAGTATTCGGCAAAGACGACCACTGGAGGGAAAATGATCAAGATCCTGAACTGCAGATATATTCAGGAGGATTTTTCAGTGATAAAGACAAAAAAACCTTTAAAATAATTCATACGACACCGGCCGATAAACTTTTTTCACTACATCCTGCTTTCTCGGATCAACGAATTCCGGAATTACTCTGGCGTTTCATTTGCAGGAACTTCCCCGAGCAGATGGATGAAAAAACAGGAAAACAATGGAAAAGTTTTTGTGCGGGAAGAATTCTTTTCCCTCCCGGCAAAATGATCAACGATTTTGACTTTTTTAAGCGTAAAATTAAGGAAAATATGGCAGACAGAGAAATAAGCGGCAGAGAAAAAGTTATTTTAAAGAAACTTGACACGTACGCTGAATTTTTACAAAAAAATATTTTGAGTTTTGAGGAGAAGACATAAAAAAACTCCTATAAAAATATTTCAATTGTCATCCCTTTATTTTTGGTGATTTCTTAAAAGACGGACAGTGCATCCCCGTAGCGTTATAAACAGCCATAGAGGGAAGAGACCGTGACTTCACATTAAAGAGAGTACAGCTTCGCGGGAAATGTGTATCCCACGTAACAGAAAAATAGATACATTGAAGACAATTTGGCGCTTTATCAGACAGTTTCACTTCAATTCACCGGTAACGAACAATAGACACAGCCTCCATATAAGGAGTATTTTATGAATATGTACAATAATTTTCAATATGATGAAAGCCGTATACAGCCTGACAGAGCATTTTTACTTACTCTTAAATTTCCCGACATAGGTGAAAAAGAGGCAGCCTCACATCTAAGGGAGTTAAAAAACCTTGTAGATACGATGGGCGCGCGAACAATAGGGGATCAAATTGTTTCTCTAAAAGCTCCTCAGCAAAAATATCTGGTGGGTTCCGGAAAAGCGGAAGAACTCTGCCTGATAGCCGAAGAAAATTCAGCGGATATTCTTATATTTGATGACGATTTGACCCCCGCACAACAGAGGAACTGGGAACGTTTATCCCATCTGGCTGTTATAGACAGAAGAGAAGTTATACTGGAAATTTTCGCAGCCCGTGCCTCAACAAGAGAAGCGGTACTTCAGGTTGCTCTGGCACGTATGGAATATTCCCTCCCACGGCTGACCCGCGCATGGACACATCTCTCACGTCAGAAGGGAGGCGCAAAAGGAACAAGAGGAGAAGGAGAAACCCAGCTGGAAGTTGACCGGCGTATTGTCCTTAAAAAAATAACCCGTCTGAAAAAAGAACTGGAAAAAGTAAAAAGCCACCGGGATGTAATGAGAAAAAAAAGAAGGGACATACCCTTCCCTTCCGGAGCTCTTGTCGGTTATACAAATGCTGGAAAATCCTCTTTGTTAAATATGCTCACCGGAGCGGATACGTACGTGGAAGATAAATTGTTTGCAACCCTTGACCCGACAACAAAAAAAGTTTCGCTGCCGGGAGGGAAAGAAGTTTTACTTACCGATACCGTAGGTTTTATTCACAAACTACCCCATAATCTGGTGGATGCTTTTAAATCAACACTGGAAGAAGCTGTTATTGCCGATTTTCTTATTCATGTTGTAGATATCTCCGATTCCGAATATAGAGAGCATATTACCACAACATTGAATGTTCTTGAAGAACTTGACGCGTCCGGGAAACCGTTACTCGTTGTATTTAATAAAATAGATGTTATTCCCGATTCTTTCCTTATACCGGGATTACGGGAGGAATTCCCCGAGGCCGTTTTCCTTTCTTCAAAGACCGGGGACGGAGCTGGAGCATTTTATAATGCTATTGATACGGTCCTTGTTAAAACTGCCGTAACAGAGCTATTTGATATACCTCACGACAGATATGACCTTGTCGCACTGCTTCATAGAAAGGGAACAATTATTGAAAAAAAGTATGATACCGCATCCATTCGGATACGGGCCCGGGTTTCAAGAAAGACAAGTAATAAACTGCACAAAATTTTAGAAGAAGGGGTACTATGAATCCGGGAACTCTGGCTGATCTGATTGTTTTTATCCATTTCCTGTATGTTCTTTTCACCGTTTTGGGAGAGGTTGCAATTCTGCTTGGAGGTCTCTTCAAATGGAAATGGATACGAAACCTTCCTTTTAGAATAGTACACCTTGCCGCTTCTTTTTTCGTTGCCTTTGAGGTGATCATTGGAATGATCTGTCCCCTTACAGCTATTGAATATACCCTTCGCAGGGAAGCCGGTCAGTATGTAAACTCACAGATATCATTTATTGGACAACTTATTCGAAAAATCATTTTTTATAACTTTCCACCGATATTCTTTACACTCCTGTATGTAGGTTTTGGTTCACTGGTGATACTTTCTTTCATCTTTATACCGCCAAATAAAAGTCATAAAAACCGATAGAATATTATTCGGAATCCGAAGAGTCTTTTGTAAATCCGTCATATTCAAAAAGTTCAGACTGAATCCAGATAAAGTTTTTATTTTCGGACGGGACAAGAAAGCGGGCGGATTCAACCTCAGAACCGTCTTTGGTAAAGACTGTTACTTTTTCTATCGCAAGAACAGGATATCGTTTTCCTTTATCAAAAAGTTTAGCCATACTGATATAATTTGATGACATATGCGGAAAAAAATCCCGAAACGCCTGTTCAAGATCTGTTTTTACTTTAACATAGAAATGGGAAACCTGTGTAATCATTTATTAATCCTCCTTTTCCTATAGTAGAGGGAAATATATTTTTTTTCAAGCGAAGAATTGAAATCATAAGGAAATGTGTACTATCACCATAAACGATTGACTATATACTCTCAATAGTATACTATTGATTTTAATTGTATTATTTTGATCTTTTTAGAACATTGAGGAAAAATATGGAATTGTATAACTATTGTATTATCGGAGGAGGACCGGCAGGAATAGGATTTCTGGACAGTATCCGTGAGACAGGAGAAACAAGCGTACGTTTATTCGAAGGAAGGGATACTCTCTGTTACACTCTCGAATTCATGCCGTTGGTAAAAAAGAAGTCACCCAGGTTCCCTCTGATTATGAGCGGTACTGAATTCCGGGAAAAGCTTCTCAACACCACCATAGAAAGTTCTTTTATTAATTTAAAGAGCCGTCTTATTGGTATTGATGCTGCTCATAACACACTGACCATTAATATTGACGGAAAAAAGAACCTTTCCATTTCCTATAGAAAGCTTATCATAGCTGCAGGGGCTGTGCAGTCCATCTATGGACACCGTCTTCTTCCCGGTTTCAGGGGAGCGGGAACATTTACAACATATCAGGTATCGGAAATGCTCACCCGTTATAATTTTGTTCCGGGTAAAAAAATTGCGCTTGTGGGTGAAACAGAATATTCTCTTGAGACGTATCATCTTGCTCAAAAAGCGGAGATGGAGGTTCTGTTTTTCTCCAATAGTGGAAGTAACGGGTCTATCCCCTACAGAGAGATACACAGTCTTCACGGAAATGAGCATTTTGAAGGGCTCACTATTATGGGGAAGGGCGACCGGAAAGAATATTATGAAGCTGATTCTCTCGCAGTGGATGGTGATTTTATTATGGAACATAAAATGAGAGAGCTTCTTGATGCTGAATGGGATATCGATTCCTGGAAGCTGGAGACAAAAGACAATCAGAGTTTACAAAAAGTTTCAAATATCCATATTACAGGTGACGCTTTGAAACCTCATTTTAACTTTATGAAGCAGTATGAAAACGGTTTTTACCTTGCGAGGAGTATGAAATGAAATTTGATGTAGCAATTATTGGAGCTGGTATTACCGGATCAGGAATCGCCTACGAGTTAAGTAAATATAATCTGAAAATTGCCATTATTGATAAGTATAACGCTCCTACACAGGGAGCCAGTAAGGCTAACTCAGGCATTCTTCACGCGGGATACGATGACAATCCGGATCAACTGCGTGGTAAACTGGTAATCAGGGGAAATAAATTATACGACATGTGGCAGGAAGAAATTGGTTTTCGAATGAAACGGTCAGGATCTCTTGTTGTTGCTTTTGATGATAATCAGGTTAAAACTATACTTACGGCAAAAGCAAGAGGAGTCAAACAGGGAATTCCCGGGCTTACTATCTGGGATCAGGATGAGCTGAGGAGGAACGAGCCCAACCTGAGCAAAGACGCGGTAGCTGCACTTTTTGCACCTACGGCAGGAGTTGTCTGCCCTATGGAAGTGGTAAACTTCCTCTTCCGCAATGCCGTTATGAATGGGGCCACTCCGTTTCTTCAGCATGAAGTTACCGGTTTTGAGAAAAGCGGCTCAGAACTTACCGCTATAACGACAGACAAAGAAACAATAACTGCAAAACTTATTATTAATGCCGCAGGGGTTTTTGGTGATATTATATCAAAAAAAGCAGGAATTGATGCCTATGCAATAACACCCCGTAAAGGTGAATACATTCTGCTGGAACCAAATAAGAAGTACAATGTAAACAGAATTATTTTTCCTACCCCGACAAAAACCTCAAAGGGCGTACTGGTGACACGGACAATAACCGGCGATATTCTTTTAGGTCCAACCGCTGTCAATATGGATAATTCAGAAAGGGAGAATATTTCTACGACTTTCGAGGGCCTCCGTGAGGTACTGGAAAAAACAAAGCATCTTGTTCCTTCGCTCAGTACAGCTTTAACGGTAAAAACATTCGCCGGAGTACGTGCCCAGCCTGATACGAATGACTTTATTATTGAGGGTTACACCTCTCCATCAAATTTTATCAATGCCATTGGTATCCGTTCTCCGGGGCTCACCTCGGCCCCTGCTATTGCTGAATACGTAATAGGGCTAGTGGAAAAGAAAATGGGAGCCCTGCAAAGAAAAAACACCTTTACAAATACCAGGAGAGTGCAGTTCCACTCTCTTGAACTGGCAGAAAAGGATCCTGCATGGGGAAAAGCACTTACTCCACAGCTTGACTCACCTTCCCTGCCGCTTCTGGAAAAAGCCTGGAATTTCGGTGTTCAAACCCAGTTGTATAATTATACCTGTTTCACAGATCTGGGATTGGGGATCGATCTTTCCAGCACTTTTCAGAATGAGCTTATAAGTTGGGTAAAAGACAAGGGGATAAAGACAGAGGAAATTCTCTATCGTCATTCAGGTTCCTGGCAGGTACGAGACAGACAATGAAAGACCATTAATATTTTTCTTTGTTACACGCTGACACCAGCTGCAGAGAAATCATTAATTTCATAATATGAAGTATCAATACCGGACTTCTCCATAACTGAACTCCCGGTTAAAAGGAGTTCAGTATTGACTTTGCGTTTTTTCCCACATCGGTTGAAGGATTTATCGAAATAGCTTTTTTAAGTGTTTCTTTAGCCTTATTTTTTTCACCCATTGCACTATAGGCTCTGGCAGAGAGAAAGGTAACCATCTGTGCCGTTTCTGAAACGGCATCCTTTTTTAAATACCGGCTAAAAACAGTAAGAGCCTCATCATAGTTGAAAGAATCAAGCAGAAGGTTCCCCTTCATAACAACAAAGTCAGGGTAATACTCAGTAGAAGGATCACCGGCAACGAGTAATAAAGCAGAAAGGGCTTTACCCGGCTCACCCATCAGATAATAGCTTTTTCCCAGATAAAAATCATATTCGGGAAGTTCCTCATCAAACGCATCATCTCTGCCGGTCAGCAGCGTATTGACGGCCTCTTTATATTTTCCTGCGTTAATCATCTCTTTTGCATCCGACAGAGCCATATTATCTTCCGTCAGCCATTCAACACTGTTAGTTTCCGCTTCAGCTCCCCGCACACCCATAACGGCTGTTCTGGTAGCAGCTTTGTTCGGATTGGTAATAAATTTGGTTAAAAGCGAAGAATCACCAAAAGAATCGGATTTTCGCGAATCATCTAAAAGTTTACCAATAGAATAGGTCCCCGTCTTACTTATTACAATTTTACGCCCGGCAGCTTCCAGTTCCGCGACAGAATCAGAACCGACACGAATGACATCCGTTCCACTCAATGTGTCACCGGAATAAACATCATACCAGGAACCTTTATCCTGCAGCGTAACGTCCCCTTCCGTGTACGTAACGGTAACTTCCTGAGCAAATGCAGGGAGAAGAAACACACCCAATAAAACCATTAATATCGCTATTTTTTTCATATACACCTCCTGGCAATATTTTTTAATTCGAAAGAATTTTTATCTGATGATCAGATCCAACATCATCTTTTGCATTCAGCCATATATTAGTAATCTTAAAGTCTTTACCGGCAAAAAAACTTCCTTCATCCACAAGTTCAAAGAAAATTGACTCGCTGCCATTTAAAAAAGTGATTTTTCCTGAAGCAGACGTTGAATCATCCTCAGAGACAGAAATAGAATATGTCCTTTTGTCAGGAGTAAAGAATGAAGTAGTATTCCAATAATCTGCAGCATTTATTAAATTATAATCCTGACAATCATTTTCTGAAAAGTTATCAATTATATTGGCTCTGTCGGATGTATTTAAATCTTTTTGAAATTGTGAAATTCTTTCATCTATGGAAGTACCCATAAAGAGGCTGCATGAGCCAAGCAGCAACACCAAAACCATGGTACTCATTATGAGTAGTGATTTTATTTTCATTTTAAAAAACTCCTTATATATCGTTCACATTTACAAAAGGTATCACAGCCTTTTCGAATTTTCCAATTATTCCGCGATAAATATCCAAAAACAACCTGTATTGCTTGTTATCCGGCCTGGTAATATATCGGCCTTTCATATCAACATACAGTTTCCCAAGAATATATCTTCTGAATGAAAGTGCGGAAAGAGCATAATACCGGGTATTTATATAAACTGGTCCCAGCACTTTTTCGATGGGATAGATATTTTTATTATAAAACGCTGTGGCAGCCGCTTCGCCTTTTTTGTCTTTAATCGAGTTCATTTCAGTCCGAAGAGTATCTCTTTTGTTCTTCATTGTTGTTAATGAGTCATCCAATTCGTTTATATTCCTAATAAACTCATCCATCTGCAGTTCAAGCCGTTTCAGTCCTTCGACAGGGTTAGCCATAAGGGCATCATACTTCTTTTTGTTCCAGGTTGAAAAATCAAGTTCTCTGCCTTTCAGCTTGAATTTTTCTCCGGGGGCCTGCCCCGGTTTAACTTCCACTCCCTCATCGGCGTTCAGGTCAACTGTCTTCCCTTCCGCACTGACGGAGACCTTCCCGCCGGTAACAGCTATCAATGAAGATCCGTCCTCGCCTGCGTATACGGTAAACTCCGTTCCCCGGATTCCGGCAACCATACTGGGAGAGGCAATTACCGGCTCTTTACCAAAAAGTTTACCAAATTTAAACGATACCTCACCAACCGTTGTGGCAAGAACCGTTTCCTTCCCGCTGCTTCCCTCACGCTCGCGGATAGTAAAAATGGAATTTGGTTTTATAGAAATGGTACTCAGGTCCTGCTGCTCTAGTTCAGCGTAACTGTCATCCCTTGTAATAATCGAATCACCGGAATGGACCACATCCCCCGGCAGGGCTTCCTGTAAATCACCGCGGGATTTAATATCCACCCACCCGTCGATATACGTAATATCCGCACTCTGAGCGTACAACCCCATACTCATACTAATAAGGAATAGAACTGTTATATATTTTTTTATCATTTCAGCGGCCCCGTAAACCCAAAAATATATGGATACTTTCCTGTTCTTCCGGAAAGGAGAAACACATAGCGACCGCCGGTCCCTTCAGCTTCAACAGTAATTGCTGTTTTTGGCACATACTTGTTAAAGAATGTTTTAACTTCCATAGTATCACCAAAAAGAAGATATGTAGCCGAATTAAGCGGCTTCAGTACAAAATTTTCCCGTGTTTTAAGTTTAAAACCCGCCTTGTTTACCTGAGTCCAGAAAGCCCGTGCATCGGCCTTTCTCGAAACAATTTCTCCGTCAATCAACATCGGAATCCGCGTTACCTTCCCCATCATTTCCGCATCCCCACTGTTTAGAAGATCAATCAAATTCCCAACAGGCCCTTTACCGGGCACCCCCATGACAGTCGCGCAGGAAGATATGAATACTACCACGGGG
>CAYSXD010000047.1:0-11460 GCA_964434925.1 uncultured Spirochaetaceae bacterium | reverse complement strand
TATCCTGCCCACATCAGAAAAAAAAATAAATACTACTGTAAGCAAAACAGTAGCCGGTAATTCTTCAAAAATTCAGGTTAAAAAAAATATTGATCATGCTTCGGCAAATATAAGAAAAGAATATAATTTCAGTAACTTTATTATTGGAGACAGTAATACTTTCGCGGCCAACGCCTGCATTGCAATTTCCAAGAACCCGGGTAAATCATATAATCCCTGTCTTATCTACGGTGGAGTAGGGTTGGGTAAAACTCATTTAATTCAGTCAATAGGTAATAGTATTCTTGAAAATTTTCAGGATACAAGGATTGTTTATGTTACAGCCGAACAATTTACCAATGAGTTTATACAGCAGTTAAAAAACGGACACATACATAAATTTAAAAATAAATACAGAAAAGTTGATGTTCTTCTTATAGACGATATTCATTTTCTGGAAAAAAAGGATCAGACGCAGGAAGAACTTTTTCATACATTCAACGCGTTGTACGATTACAACAAACAGATGGTGTTTACCTGTGATCGTCCTGTTTCAGAATTAAAAAACCTTACCGACAGACTGAGGAGCAGATTCGAGCGGGGTTTAAATGTAGATCTTCAACCTCCAAGTTACGAAACCAGGGCCGCAATTCTTAAAAAAAAGCTTGAAACCATGCACATGCATCTTAAGGATGAAATCATTGATTTAATATGCCAGAATATAACAACAAATGTACGGGACCTTGAAGCGGCACTGATAAAACTCATTGCGTACGCGGAATTATTAAATAAAACAATAACCATCGATATAGTTAAGGAACAATTAAAAGACTCTTTTGTTAATATAAAACAGGGAAATATTACAATAGATCAGATACAGAGAGTTGTTGCTGATTTTTTCAACCTGTCCCATAATGATTTACGAGGTAAAAAACGTACAAAAGCAATTGCGTTTCCACGTCAGATTGCAATGTATATTACCCGGGAAATAACAGAATATTCAACAACTGAAGTCGGGGTGGAATTTGGGGGACGTGATCATACAACGGTCATGCACGCATGTCAGAGAATAGAGAGTAAACTTAAAGTAGACCCCTCTATTGAACCAATTATCCAGCGTCTTGAACGTATGATAAAGGAAAATAGAATAACTTCTTAATAAGATGTTCTTAACCTGTTAGAAAAGTGGTTATAATATTTTTAGTAAAGGATATGTTAAGAAAATGTTAATTATGTTATAATGTTATTAAGAGACATAATTACATATATGAGTTACTATTACGATAGTTATCTACATATACAATGTGCTTACTATTACTACTATTATTAATTATATTAATAGTTATAGGAGAAACGAATGAAATTTACCTGCAACAAAGATCTTATTGTAAAAGAAATCTCAATAGCTCAGGAGATAATATCTTCCAGAAATTCAATTTCAATTCTTTCAAATGTCCTGCTTGAAGTTGAAGAAAATACACTTACTATACGTGCTACTGATTTGAAAGTTGGTTTTGAAACAAGAATTCCGGTAGAATCGGTTCAATCCGGAAGTACAACTGTTTTTTGTGATAAATTTTTAAGTATCCTTCGTTCTCTGCCAGACGGTGATATAGAGTTTACGTATACAAATGATAATAAATTTATAATAAAACCTCTTTTTAATAAAATTGATTTTAAGCTTAAAAGTATAAATGCGGATAAGTATCCTGAACTTCAGAATATTGATGATGAAAAATACTTTGAAATAGCTCAAAAAGAAATTATAGAAATGATCAGTCAGACTGTCTTTGCTGTTTCAGATGATGAAACACGGTATTATATGAACGGTGTTTATTTGGAAGTTAAAGATAATACCCTTTCAATGGTAGCAACTGACGGAAGAAGACTTTCATATATAAAAGCGGTTAATATTTCCGGAACAATTAATTTTGATCCGGTAATTATTCCTATAAAAATTCTTCAGCTTATTAAAAAACTGGCTACCGGAGAAGGAATAATGTATATTGCAGTGAATGAAAATAACATATTTGTTAAATTTGATAATCAAAAACTATTTTCAAATCTCATAAAAGGCCAGTTTCCAAATTATAAACGTGTTATTCCTGAGACGCAGGAATATAAAATTGAAGTAAACAGAGTACAGTGTATTGAAGCTTTAAAAAGAGTTTCTTTGCTTGTAGAACAAAAATCAAGAAGAATTTTTGTAACATTTGTTGAAAATACTATTATTTTTAACTCTGAAGAAAGTGAAATTGGTATAGCAAAAGAGGAAGTTTCATGTTCTTTTATAGGTCCTGAAACTACCATTGCACTTAATTACTTGTATCTTGTTGAACCTTTAAAGGTTATTGAGGATGAAACAGTTCTTATTAGATTCACTGAGGCCAATAAGGCAATAACTCTACTTCCTTTTTCAGAAAAAAATTACTTTCATATAATTATGCCAATGCAGCTTGATTAAATGGGTTTTACAAAGGTTAAAACTCATTCTTTTCGTAACCTGGTGGACCAAACTATTACTTTTGAAGGGCAAACAATATTTCTTACCGGTGAAAACGGACAGGGAAAAAGCAATTTTCTTGAAGCTATCTATATACTCTGTTTTGGATCATCGTTCAGAACACGACAGGATAATCTTTTTATAAAACACGGATCATCTGAAGTAATACTTTTTGGCACTGTATCATCTGAAGGTAATAAAAATAATACAATTTCTTTTCAGTATGGAAATAAAAGAAAAAATATTCGTCTTGATGGCAAACCTGTTCATGACAGGAAAGATCTTCTGTATAATATACCTTCAGTTGTATTCACCCATGAAGATATTACCTTTATTAATGGGCCTCCGGATAAAAGAAGATGGTTCTATAATCAAATGATGAGTATGTATGATCCTTCATTTATTGATAGCCTAAGAAAGTACGGAAGAGTTTTGAAGTTAAGAAATAGTGAATTAAAAAATGGTAAATCAGAACTTATTGATGTTTTGAATATACAACTGGCTGAATCCGGATTTGAAATTCAAAAAAAACGTGAAGAGGCAGTAAAAGAGTTTAATATGACATTTACTCCGCTCATGAAGGAAATTTCTGAAATAAATGATGATATTTATATCCGCTATGAACCTTCCTGGAAAGAAAGTGGTTCTGTTGATCATATTGTAGATTTTTTGCAAAAACATTATCAGCGTGACAGAATAATGGGTTTAACAACAACCGGTCCGCATCGGGATAAATTTGAGTATTATTCCCGAACGTATAATTTTGCAAAAATTGCCTCTACAGGGCAGCTTCGTTTGATATCTCTGGTTATGCGAATAACACAGGCGATTTTTTACAGTAAGAAAACATCAAAAAAACCTATTTTACTGCTTGATGATGTACTTCTTGAACTTGATTCCCGGCGGCGGATAAAATTTTTCGGGTATCTTCCGGAATATGAACAGGCTTTCTTTACCTTTCTACCGGGAGAAAACGTATATAATACTATTCAAATGGATACAACCGTTTTTATCGTAAAAAATGGTTTACTGACGCGTGAATGAAACGGGCTGATGAAATATTAAAAAAATTAATGACGGATCTGCATTTTGATGAAAATAATTCCTACGCTTCTTTTTTCGGAAGCTGGGAAAAAATCGCGGGAATAGATATAGCAAATCATTCGGAATTAAAGGAGGTCAAAAATAATTGCCTCTTTGTAACAGTGGATCACCCGGGATGGATTCAGATAATTCAGTTAAAAAAAAGACAAATTCTTGCATCCATAGACTCTCAGTTTCCTGAGCTTGAAGTTAAGGATATAAGGGGATTCTATAAAAGTATCAGTTGACAGAATGAATCATTTAACCGTATACTACCTCACCGTTATAAAATAGAAATAATTGCGCATTACGCGTTAAATATAAGGAGTTTCCTACATGAAAAGAACATACCAGCCCAGTAAAGTAAAAAGAAACAGGAAATTTGGTTTTAGAGCAAGGATGAAAACAAAGGCCGGCAGGCTGATACTTGCCAGACGCCGAAAAAAAGGACGAAAAAAACTGTCAGTTGCAGATGAAAAGAAGCCTTACTAAGAAGGAAAGACTTAAAACTAAAGAGGAAATTAGCAGGGTTTTTACATCTTCTAACAGATTTGCATGTTCCGGTGCAAAGCTTGTTATTAAAAAAAATATACTGAACCGGAATAGAATTGCAGTAACCCTGGTACGGAAATATGGTAATTCCGTAACCAGAAACAGATCTAAAAGAGTTGTACGTGAAATATACCGCAATTTAAAATTCAGTATTAAACCGGGATGGGACATTGTTATTGTACTATATCCCGGTAACTATGATTATTATCAGCGCCGGAAACAGTTTATCTGTTTATTGAATAAGGCGATGATACTTTTAGAGAAGAGTTAATTCTATTACCCTGATAAATCCTCAATTTTAAATGAGGAGAGATAATGCAAAAAAATACACTTTTAGCAGTGGTTTTGTCAGTCGTTGTTATAACTGTTGGTTTTATACTGCAGAATACGTTTTTTCCCGCACCTAAACCGATATCACCCGTGCCAGTTGTTCAGCAGCAGTCTAATACGATACAGGCAGAAAATACAAAAACTGCAGTTTCCAATACTAATCAGACAACTGCTGCCCAATCGACAGTGGTGGTGGATGAACAATCCGGATTTGTTCCTTTTGATGGCGATAAAGAGCCGCCTGTATCAGCCCAACCAACTATAGAAACCAATGAATTTATTGTTACCTTCAGTACCGAAGGGGGAACAATAAGCTCTCTGAAACTGAAAAAACAATTTGATAAGGGTCACCCTCTCGAAATGGTTCAAAAGGGTAATTCAGGTATTAATGCTTTTGAGCTCTCTTTTGGGGGTCCGAAAGCAAAACCGATGACAGCTCAGATGTATTACAGTAAACCGGATAAAAATTCTATTGTTTTTTATCGAAATTTTAAAGCAAAAAACGATTCATCAGATACATATTTTACCTTAAAAAAGACGTTTACCTTTAAACCTGATGATTATCTGATGGAAGTAAAGGTCACAATTGACAATAGTGTTAATCAGTATCCACCGTTAAATTTTAATGGTATTTCCTATACGCTCTCCTATGGACCGCAGATAGGTCCCTATACAAAAAAGCTTAATGGGCGATATGACTATCGAAAATACTATACATACTCGAACGGGAAAAGAATCAATAACAAATTGAAGGCGAATACAGAAAAGACGCTGGCCGGAAATGTTTTTTGGGCTGCTCTGGTTGGAAAATATTTTACCGTAATTGGAATACCTGATTTATCGAATGATAAGGTTACCTTTTCCAATGTTCCTGTAGCGGGGGAACCAATTGTTTCGCAGTTATATTTTTCAAGACCACTTATAAAAAGTTCCAAAAATGAAGACAGTTATAAATTTTACATCGGCCCAAAGCTGAACAAAGAATTATCAAAGTACGATAAAGCTAATAAGAACGGGTTTGGAGTGCAGGACCTTAATCTTGAAAAAGTAATTGATTCCAGTTCTATTCTTGGATGGCTTGAATGGATACTGCTGCAAATACTTCAATTATCCTATAAACTTATACCAAACTATGGTATTGCCATAATTATCTTAACGATTATTATTAAATCGGTTCTGTATCCTTTTACCCATAAGAGTTTTGAATCAACCAGCCGAATGCAGGCTTTAACACCAAAAATAAATGAACTAAAGGCAAAATATAAAGATAATCCCACAAAAATGAACCAGGAAATGCAGGCCCTTTATAAAAAAGAGGGGGTAAATCCACTTGGTGGTTGTTTACCGATGCTGTTTCAGATGCCGATCTTTTTTGCGTTGTACGGGCTTTTAAATAAGTATTTCGCGTTGAGGGGAGCAGTATTTATTCCGGGATGGATAACGGATTTATCCTCACCTGAATCAATTTACAATTTCGCTCCGTTTCAATTACCCATACTGGGGTGGAGTGATATTCGTTTGCTGCCGATTCTCTTTACTCTGACGATGGTTTTTTCAAACAAGATGATGCAAAATCCATCGACAGATGCGGCGGGGGGAGCCAACATGAAAATGATGACAACGCTTATGCCGGTAATGTTTTTCTTTATTATGTATAATTCGCCTTCAGGTTTACTTGTCTACTGGACCCTGACGAATATTATCACTGTCATTCAGCAGAGGCATATAAGCAGTAAGTTAAAGAGAAAAAAAAGTTAATGTATATTCTCCGGGAGGGAGATTGATATGATAAGAGAATTTGAAGGAAAGACAGAAAAAGAAGCGATTGATAACGCGGTAGAAGCCCTTAACATTAATCGTGAAGAGTTTGATGTTGAAATTATCGGTTCAGCTAAAAAAAGTCTTTTCCGGAAAGGGAATGTTAAAATTAAAGTCCATATAGAAGATTTGGATGATGATGGGGAACCTGTTACCGATTTTGAAGAAAAGGCTGTCATTTTTCTTGAAGGCCTTTTGGAAAAAATGGGATATCCCGGTACTGTTGATGTTTTTTTTCGTGAAGAACATAAGCTTGGGCTTACCATCGTTTCAGAGCATTCAGGTATACTTATAGGTAAAAAAGGGAAAAATCTGGATGCTATTCAACTGCTTCTTAATGTTTACACCGGTCGGTTGGATAACAGTATCCGTGTTATTGTTGACGCGGAGAATTATCGGAGCAGACATGAAGAAAACATTATTCGTCAGGCTTCGAGAATGGCTGACCAGGTGCGAAAGTCGAGAAGATCAACACTTCTTGAACCAATGAATCCTTTTGAGAGACGGCTTGTTCATACGACTCTCAATGAAATTGACGATGTGGAAACAAAAAGTGAGGGAGAGGGGCTGTATAGACAGGTCAGGATTTTGTACAAAGGGTCATCCCACTAAAAAAATTATTTCTATAATGTTTCCATACAAAAGCCGTGGTTATCCGCGGCTTTTTCGTTTCCTTCCTGTTCCGCTCATGGGACAGACATTGAGTGAAGCAGAATTGTCTTCGGTTTGATATATTGTATGAAATAATAAAAAAATTTCCGGAAAATAATAGTCAGAGAAGCACCATCTGAGTATATTGTAAGACGAGGTGCCTATGAATTACAAAGTAAAAGATATAAGCCTTTATGAATGGGGCAGAAAAGAGATTGAGATTGCGGAAAAAGAGATGCCGGGTCTTGTATCGATAAGGGGAAAGTATAAAAAAGATAAACCCTTGCAGGGGGTTAAGCTAACCGGTTCTCTCCATATGACTATTCAGACAGCAGTATTAATAGAAACACTCGCAGAGCTTGGCGCGGATGTCAGATGGGCCAGCTGTAATATCTTTTCTACCCAGGATCATGCTGCTGCGGCTGTTGCTGTCGGAAAAGGAGGAACGCCCGAAAACATGAAGGGAGTTCCGGTTTTTGCCTGGAAGGGAGAATCTCTGGAAGAATACTGGGACTGTACATACAAAGCTCTTTCGTTTCCTGACGGCAGGGGTCCAAACCTGATTGTTGATGACGGCGGAGATGCGACGCTTATTATGCATAAGGGTGTTGAATATGAAAACGGTGATGACTGGGCGGAAAAGGAAGCGTCTTCCGAAGAGGAAAGGGTTATAAAACAACTTTTGCGTACGGTGCATAAAAATGATACAGGCAGATGGCATGAACTCACCTCCCGCTGGACTGGTGTTTCAGAGGAGACGACAACCGGAGTACACCGTCTTTATCAGCGTCAGGATGCAGGGGCGCTTCTTGTTCCGGCTATAAATGTCAATGACAGTGTGACGAAGTCAAAATTTGATAACCTCTACGGGTGCAGAGAATCTCTTGCCGATGGTATAAAGCGGGCAACTGACGTTATGATTGCCGGGAAAGTTGTTGTTGTCTGTGGTTACGGAGATGTGGGGAAGGGAAGTGCTCATTCCATGAGAGGGCTCGGTGCCCGTGTTATTATTACGGAAATTGATCCAATATGTGCTCTTCAGGCAGCAATGGAAGGATTCGAAGTTACCACGGTGGAAGATACCCTTGGCAGGGGTGACATTTATGTGACAACTACCGGGGATCGGGATATTATTACTGCTGAACATATGGCAAAGATGAAGGATCAGGCAATAGTATGCAATATTGGCCATTTTGATAATGAAATACAGGTAGCAAAGCTGAAAGCCTGGCAGGGAATAAAACGGATTAATATAAAGCCGCAGGTGGATAAGTATGTGTATCAGGATGGCCATACTGTTTTTCTTCTTGCTGAAGGACGGCTTGTCAACCTTGGATGCGCAACAGGACATCCTTCGTTTGTTATGTCAAACTCGTTTACCAATCAGGTTCTTGCGCAGTTGGATCTCTGGAAAAACAGAGAGACGTACAAGATAGGTGTGTACAGGCTGCCGAAATATCTGGATGAGGAAGTGGCGCGGCTTCATCTTGAAAAGATAGGGGTGAAATTGACAACACTAACCACAGAACAGGCTGATTATTTAGGGATAAAAAAAGAAGGTCCCTATAAACCGGAGTATTATAGATACTAAAAGGATAATGGAGACCGGAGGATTATGAAAAGCCATTTATAATGGTATCCAATTTAATCTTGAAGGTATGCAGGAAGAGATTTTAAAAAATTCCTTCAGGAGAGGTGGAAAGTTAAGAGATAGTTTTCGGAATAGAAATTTCAGTTTTTGATTCATAAAATAAACCCGAAGTTTGAATTTGCTTTTTGATTTTCTTTGGGGAAAATGATTACTAAAAAATCTAAGGAGATTGGTATGGGCAATAGAAAATATTTTTTTACATCGGAAAGTGTCAGTGAAGGGCACCCTGATAAACTATGTGATCAGATTTCAGATGCAGTGCTTGATTCCTGTTTGAAACAGGATTCTGAATCGAGAGTTGCCTGCGAGACATATGCATCGACAGGGATGGTACTTGTAGGTGGTGAAATAACTACAGAAGCATTTGTAAATATACAGCAGCTTGTAAGGAAAGTTGTAAAAGATATAGGATATACAAAATCCGAGTATGGCCTGGATTCCGAATCCATGGCAGTTATAAATATGATAAATGCGCAGTCACATGATATTTCAATTGGTGTGACAGCGGGGGAAGGTCTCTACAAAGAGCAGGGGGCAGGTGATCAGGGGATGATGTTCGGCTTTGCCTGTAATGAAACAGAAGAGCTGATGCCGGCACCGATAATGTATGCTCACAAACTTCTTCGAAAGGCTTCAGAATTACGGCATAACGGGAGCATCTCCTGGCTGCGGCCGGATTCCAAGAGTCAGGTAACCGTGCAGTATGAAGCCGGTAAGCCCAGGCGCATAGATACTGTTGTTATATCACATCAGCATAACCCGGATATTACCCATGAGGAAATTGAAGCTTCAATGATTGAAAAAGTTATTAAAACCGTCCTGGAGCCTACCGGGCTTCTGGATTCCGATACCAAATATTATATCAACCCTACAGGTCGTTTTGTTATTGGAGGTCCGTTTGGGGATACCGGTCTCACGGGTCGGAAGATCATAGTTGATACGTACGGCGGTATGGGCCGTCACGGCGGCGGAGCGTTTAGCGGGAAGGATCCCAGTAAAGTAGACCGCTCAGCAGCCTATATGGGGCGTTACATAGCAAAAAATATTGTAGCCGCGGGGTTCTGTACAAAGTGTGAGGTAGAACTTGCATACGCGATAGGGGTTCCTTTTCCCGTTTCTGTTATGGTTGAAACGTTTGGAACAGGAATTGTACCTGAGGGTAGCATTGAGGAAGCAGTTAGAAAGGTTTTCGATCTTTCTCCGGCGGGAATAATACGGCATCTTGATTTAAAACGGCCTATTTATCTGGAAACAGCTACGTACGGCCATTTCGGCAAGGATGACTTTACCTGGGAAAAAACGGATAAAATTAAAGCGCTGCAGAAAGAAATAGGGTAGATTATCATTTATAGCCAACACGAGGGAAAATATTGTAATAATGGTGGGTTCCTACTAATCTACTGCCCTATTTAGGTCTTTGTAAAAATTTTGATGCAATATTTTATTATTAATAAAATAACCCAATTAAATAGGCATACAATAATCCGATTGGTTAAATAATTTTTCCGGATCTTATATCTCTTCTACAAATCCCAGCATAAAGAGAGGATATTTTATACCATCAGTTTTATCGGAAGCGGTAAGAATCATTTTTTCTGTTTTGGCGATACCTTTAAACTGCTCTCTTCCTTTTCCTTTGCCACCAACTTCTACAATGACCTCCTTCCCGGCAAATGGAATAATGAAATCCGGTGTTTTCGAACCTCTTGTTGATTTTAAATACGAGGGATTAACACCATTCGCCCGGAGCATTTCAACTACATAATCTTCCCGTAAACCTCCAATCGCAGAGCTAAAATCGGAATAGAGCAGACGATAGGGGAGATTCATCAGTATTTTTGGCTCTTTCAGTACATTTGTTCCGGCAGGAAATAGCCGCTGAAGAATAAAAGATCTTTCCAACAGTTCTACATACTGCTCTGCTTTGTATTTTGTAATACCAATATTAGAGGAAATAGATGAATAATTAATACCATCAACTGAAGACCTCCCTATGAATGTTAGCAGTTTATATATGTATGGTACTTCGTCAATTCTAAGGCGGCTTATAGAGGGAATATCACTGTTCATTATTTTTTTCAAAATATTATTTAAAATGGATAATGGATCAGGTTCCTCCAGAGAAAAAGGCATTATTCCACCCTGCAAATATTCCAAAAATTTTGATGAATGCTCAAAATAGTCAATACTCCAGTTTTTATTATAAAAATCCTCAGCGGATAGTCTATCAAGCATTACTCCATATTTAAAAAATAGATATTCCCTGAATGAAAATGGGTAGAGGGTAAACAGCCGGATACGCCTGGATAGATCATATACAGATTCAAACATTGCGAGTGCAACTGAACTTGTAAAAATGACTTTCACATCAAGAAAATCATATATTTTTTTTAGGTCCTTATCAAAATTCCTGTAGGTATGAACTTCATCAAGAAGGAAATATTTTTTGTTAAATTCTCTGTTCAGCCTGTAGATGATATCAAAAAGTTCTTCTTCTATGGTATCAAGAGAAATGTAAAAGCTATTTTCTTTCTCTGATGCCAGCTGTTTTAGTATGATGGTCTTTCCAATTCCCCTGGCTCCGACAATTCCAGTAAAATGTTTTTCACTGTCTGTCTTTAGTGATTGATAAGCGAAACGTCTTTTTTTGTATGCTCCTCCATCAACTTTTGCCAGTTTGTCTAATTCAATGAGTTGTGAAAAAATTACCATTTTTAATAACTAACTCCATGCATTCTGTAAAACTATTATACAGGGTGCTATGCATCTTGTCAAATAATTTGACGAAATACATACTTAACTGCTGGATTTACAGTTTATAAACGAAATATATGAATGGTTTATTCTCAAACGAACGAGTGAAGCGGACCAACTTGTTGGTACTGTTTTCGAG
>CAYSXD010000046.1:0-11953 GCA_964434925.1 uncultured Spirochaetaceae bacterium | reverse complement strand
AAGATACACTGATTATTGCCATTTCCGGTATGTTTCTAGGGGGACTTTACGGAGTTCTTGTTGGATATCTTGCTGCCAAAAAGAAATTTTTTTCACGGCAGCTGATGGAAATAATGGCCATGGTAAATTATTCTCTTCCTGGAACAATTGTTGGTATTGCTTTTTTAATTGCTTTTAATAATCCTCCCATTGCGTTAACCGGAACAGCAATTATTATTATTCTCTGTAATGTTTCACGATATGGTGCGTATGGTACACGGTCTACAATTGCCATACTTCAGCAGATAGATCCGAGTATAGAAGAAGCTTCAGCCAGCCTCGGGGCAAGCTCTTCATTAACTTTCGGCCGCATCACTGTTCCACTGATTCTGCCGGGTTTGTTTGCCGGTCTGGGTATTGTTTTTATACGGTCAATGACCGCGATAAGCGCAACCATTTTTCTGGTATCTCTGAACTGGACACTGATAACAGTACGTATTCTTGAAAGTATGACCGAACTTGATCTTGGTGTTTCTGCGGCTTTTTCTGTATTGGTCGTATGTATGGTTTTTGTTATGGTAATTATAATTGGTTTATTTCTTAAAATATTCAGACAGCCCGGAGCCCCGAGAATGTCCGCAGTTCTGGGAGGGTAGCGGAGGCACAAAGACCTGATATAGTGGGGAAAATTAGCTTTTAGTTTTTAAAACAGTCAGCAGGGAGGAATGAGTGGAGTCTGTTAGTATCAGATTGGAGAATATTACAAAGATATTTATGCACAAAGTGAAAGGCGAGGTAACAGCTGTAAATAATATTACCCTGGAAGTTAAACAGGGAGAACTATTAACATTCCTCGGCCCTTCTGGATGCGGTAAAACAACAACTCTGAGAATGATAGCCGGGTTCGAGCAACCTGATGCAGGAACTATTTCAATCGGGAATAAAGATGTAACGAATTTAATGGCAAACAAAAGAGATATTGGATTTGTGTTCCAGAATTATGCTCTTTTCCCTCATTTGTCAATCTACGAAAATGTTGCTTATGGCCTCAAAGTGAGAGGTGTCCGGGGAGCAGATATTCCTGACCGGGTTAAGGAAGTTCTTCAGCTCGTTAATCTTGAAAGATATCAGAGCCAGTTTCCCCATCAAATCTCCGGGGGTGAACAGCAGAGAGTTGCTCTTGCCCGGGCCATTGTCATTAAGCCCAAGGTACTGCTTCTTGATGAACCTCTATCAAATCTGGATGCCAAGCTTCGCATAAATACAAGAGGTGAAATCAGAAAACTTCAGAAAGCCCTTGGTATTACTGCGGTGTATGTAACACATGATCAGGAAGAGGCCATGGCTATTTCGGACCGTATTGTTGTCATAAATAATGGGAATATTATTCAAATTGGCACAGCTGAAAAATTATATTACGACCCTGCGACAATGTTTGTTGCAAAATTTATCGGAAGAATTAATTCTATCCCGGCAATTGTAAAAAAAATACTGCCGCATGGTGTAGAGATTTCCATTCTTGGTGAAAAACGAACAGTCAAAAAAGTTTCTAAAGAAGTCAAAATAAATGAGACGGTTAATGCCCTTATACGCCCTGAATTTATTCATCTGGAAAAGGATACCGGTGGTTTTAATGTTACCGGGGTAATCAGGGAACGAACCTTCCTGGGTGAGAAAGTAGAATATATTGTTATTATCAATGATGTGAAAGTTCTTGTTTCATCATCCGATCCGGGAGAGCATCTGCAATTTTCCATAGATCAGAAGGTCGGCATTCAATTAAATGAGGAAGGAATTAAAATTCTGAATGACTGAAGATAAGAGGTATGAGGACTATGGGGAAAAAAGCTTCTATTTTGATTTTTACTGTTTTTATTCTGTTTCTTTATACTTCTCCTGTTTATTCTGAAACGGCTGTATACCATGGTGCTGATTCCGTTTTTACAGTAGACGGCATTGCAGTAATCTGGGCAATTCTGAAGAACAGGACAAGTGATCCTGCTGTGATTTATATAGCGATTGATAAAATGGATACCAAAGGTAAAAAAGAGGATCTGAAATTCTTTAGTCTCATAGCCGCTGATGTTTTTTCAGGCAAGCAGAAATTGTTAATACAGCCTCAGCCCCTCCATATGACTAATATGATACAGGAAGATGGAAAGTCGTTTGATGAAATGTCAAAGAGACGGATTTTCTTTTATAAAGATGAGATATCTTTAAAAAGTACAGCTCCGGATATGGAAATCTTTTATTTTGGTGTTCCTGATACGACGCCTGTATTTCTTGAAAAAAGCCAGATAGATACATACTTTCATACAACCCTTTTAAAACTGTCTGCGAAAAGAAAGGCCAGCCTTTCTGAATAGCATTAACGGTTAACCTCATGGCGGCAGTGAGTCTTTTGCGAAGTACTCTAAAAGATTCATAGATAAAGAGATAGAAGAGAGCCAAAGTAAACTTCCTGAATCATTCCTGCCAAATACTTTTATTGAAATAGTTGAGTTCTTACTGCGTTGTTTCCTTCTCTCTCATAGCAGTATCAATATCAAGATACTTTGAATATCCGCTGCCGAAATCTTTAAACACCCATGTAATAAGCCAGGGCTGTTTGAGCGTATAGGCAATTCTGTGAACCCCCATTATCCAGGGACAGTCAGCTGCGGCAAGCTGCGCGGCCTGGGCGTAAATCTTATCACGTTCGGGAGACTGCTGCATCAACGCGCCTTTTTCATACAGAGCGTTAAATTTCGGGTTGTTATAGTTAGCGGCATTCGGCCCCGGAGCTTTGTTTGGACCGTAGTTCAGTTGAAGAAAATTCTGAGCGTCCGGATAATCAGCACCCCATGCAATACCTCCAAGCTGAACTTCATGGTTACCAATTCGCTTGAGGAAGGTTGGCCAGTCACCGGGAACGGCTTCAACTTTAATTCCAATATCCTTCATATTGTCTATAAAAAATTCAACCATTTGGCGATTCGATGAGTTTGTGCTGTACATCTGATATTTGAAAGTTGGAAGACCTTTCCCTTCCGGATATCCTGCTTCGGCAAGATACTGTTTTGCTTTCTTCAGATTATACGTGGCATAGGGATTCCTGAAATTTGGATCATAACCACCAAGCCCGGGAGGAATTAATGTCTGTGCAGGTTCCGCACGGCCGTTATAGAAAATATCAAGGGCTTTCTCATGCTTGTCCGCCATCGACATAGCCTGCCTGAGTTTTTTGTTTGTTCCGAGGATGGGGTCGTCCATGTTAAAAAAGATGTAGTTGATATCAAGAGTCGGATTGATGTCCATAGTTATACCCTGGTCAACCATTTCCCGGGTAAGCTTTCCATTTACAAGGGTAGAATCAAAGTTATTATCAGGGATACCTGAAAAGTCAATCTTACCATTAAAGAAATTTTGCAATTGTACACTGTTCGATTTAAAAACAACCCAGACAACCCTGTCCGCAAAGGGGAGAGTTTTCCCGGCATACTTTTTAAGAACGTCCACACCCAGTTTTTTAGTTACCTCAGGACCTGCCTGGTCTGCCTCCGGAAATGTCTGTCCATGCCATGAGGGATTTTTATCCAGAACATAAAGGCTGCCCGGAATAGTCTTATTATGGTTCAGATAGTAGGCACCGGTGCCTACAGGGTAGTTTATCCACTTATTACCATATTTAGTAATAAGCTCCCTGGGAACAGGAAAGGAAAAAGGCAGAGCAAGGATATTCAGAATCTGAGGGTATGGGTTTGTCAGAGTCACCTGGATGGTATAGTCATTAAGAGCTTTGAATCCTTCAATAACTTTGCTGTAATCGGCACCGTTTTTTGCCCAGTCATCCAGACCCTTTATATGCCCTTCATACAACTGCCAGCCAGCGGATTTATTAGCAGGGTCAGCGAGACGTTTAATTGAATATACAAAGTCATGGGCATTAACGGCACGGCCTTTCCCTTTGGGAAACACCTCTTTTAAAGGATCGTAAAAATAAGCATCTTTTCGAAGATTGATAGTATAAACCAGACCATTTTCTGAAACGGAGGGCATGGTCTCTGCTACTAATGGTTCCAGCTGATAGGTATCAGTTGTATACTTGTACTGGAAAAGGGCCTCACCTATATCACCATAAATTGAGGCTGTAGACCGGTCTGCCATTTTCGCAGGATCAAATGATTGAACTCTCGATTTCACATAGAGGTGAAGTACTTTTACTTCTTTCGGTTTCTGGCTGCAGCTTATAAAAGTCATGCCAACAAGAAGCATCGGGAGCAATGCTGCAATAATTTTTCGACTCATACTTTCCTCCATATAGATTTTGTCAGTATGCAATACATTCATCAGTGTGTCTACTTTTTTTGTTAATATAGTAATTTTTCAACAGATGTTTTAAATAATTTTGCCTCTTTTTGAATAATATGTATAAAGGTATCGTCTTCTATCGTCCCAATGACCGCCTCCATCTCCTCTTTCGTATCGAACGTAATTCTTCGGTATTTATTTGTATAGTCTTTCAATCTGCTCTCATATGTATTTTTCTCAATATGTTTCTGTATTGTGAGTGCCATTTCCAGTGTTTTTTTCCAGAATTTACGGTTAACACCGGAGCTATTAATGTTATAGAGGGACATGAGTGATGCAAAAGCATGGCGGCATTTATTTTCCGGATAGTCTTTGCTTAGAGTTGAGTATCTATTATGGATCCCTTCCCAGGAATCTATTTCAGATGTAATAATGTCGTTTTTTAAAATTTCCAGTTCACCTTTCTTCATGAGCTGGCCACCAAGGTTGATCCATGAAGCCCGTACCGCCCCCTCAAACATTTTGGTTACAGTACTCAAAGAGAAAGAATTCATTTTTGCATAGTAGGTAATGTTCTTTACCGCGTAGTAGTGGATCATCTCTCTGTATGCTTTATATGCTTGTTCAGCTTTAATAATAAGAACATCACGGGTTGAATTTTCCATCATCTCTCCAAGAATTTCAAGAGAAGCAATCTCTCCTGTTTCGCCATTTAGAATTTCTTCGCCTTTTTCCATAAGCTTTTCCGTATCCACATAATCGGTGAAAGAGCGGTATTTTCTATACCATGCCTTTCCCGTCCACAGCGTAAGAAGATCGAGGCTTTTAAATATTTCTTCAATAGTATCCGGAGCCAGATAATCAAATTCAAGGTATTGTGATTTGTCTTTTCGCTTATCCCGCATATTGAATTTCCATGAGTTTCGTGCAAGGGCATACATATTATAGAGAAACCAGTATGCCGGCATTATTATAAGTCTGTTATTGGATTCATCCTGTGAAACAAGGGAGAAAGGAAGTTCTATATTAAGTTCATAAGGGTAATCCGCCTTGGCAAGGAGTGTGAAAGCGGCAAATTTGCAGTTGTGTTTCAGACTGGAACTTAAAGCCGGCCAGAATCCGCGTTCCGCGACAATTTCTCCATCTGCTCCCCTTGAATTATGGTTTGATCCTATTGTTGCACCGGCAGCAATGTTTGATTGTCCCTGGATTGTAGAAGCGATAAGAAAAGAATTATTATGATGCTGCTCATGAAAGGGGAAAATAAGGGAGCTCTGCACTTCACAACAGGAAATAGTGGAGTTTTCTCCAAGAAATGAATCAAAAAAACGGGCACCTGATTTCAGAGTGGAGTGGCTGCTTAAGACAAAATTATAGGCTTTGACATCGTAAAGAACCTGAGCGCCGGAGTGAATAATACCATTGAACAATTTTGAACCTTCGCCAATAATCGTCGGAGTGTCAGGGGTGCTCTGTATGGTAAGGTTTTGTAATAAATCCGCACCGGTAATAGTTGCCTTTTCTCCAATAATTACATCCTGAATAATTCTTGAACTTCTGATTATTGTATCATTGCCAATAGTTCCCTTTCTCTTCCCTGAAAACTGTTCACTTTTGTCCGTTAATGCTGTCAGTTTTTTCATAAGCCGCGGTTCCTCGCGATACTTGGACCAGAGGAAACAGTCAGCTGCCATGATGGACCTGAAAGGGAGAACTCTGCGGCCTCCATTTTCATTGGCAATATCCAGCCAGTTTCTTTCTCCTTTTGAATTCACCATTCCCGTTCCAAAAAGAGGATGTGATGAAACAGACAGTTCGTCAATGTTAAAAAGGAGTACGTTATTTCCAATAATGTAGTCTGAAATGAGTGTGACATTATGGACTGAGCAGTTGTCTCCAATAACCGAATTGCGTATGACTGAATTATAAATACCCGAAGGAAGAGAAAGGCTTTCATTTCCCAAAGCAGCTTTAGTACATGCTCCTATGACAACATCTCCCGAAAAGGTATTTTTTTGAAATTTGTCAGGATTAAAAGGATCCTTTACAAGGACTGTCTCCCATTTTACCGCGCTGTTACCCTGCTTAATCAATGAAGATACTTCCGAATCCGTTAACTTTCTTGCTTTTGATGATGAAGATATGGCCATAGTATCCTCCAAAAGTGAATAAAAAAAAATCCTGTTTGCATTTTACACCACTTTCGGGTATTCTTGAAGAGTGATTTAACTATGAAAGGATCTATTTTCCAGCTGTTGGTATTTTTAATTTTATTCATTTTCCTCTCCCTGGGGATAGCTGCCCTTTTATATTTTTACTGGGCTGACGCGGGGTTTTTCTCAGACAGTGGCAATTCTGCCGGTTTTTTTTCAATTCTGCCTTCCTTTCTTTTTAGGGTGTTTCCCCTTTCTCTTTTAGGAAGTATAATTTTTTCTCTTTTTTCCACATTAAGGCTGAAAGTAAACAGAGTGGTATCAATACTGCTTATATTTATAAGTGGTTCAGGAATCTACTTTTTCGGCTTTCCCCTGTTATCACATTTCAATGCGGGGACTCTCTCTTCACGGGAAGGGGGCAGCCGTCCGCCTATCAGAATGGGTAAATTCAATCCATTTCCCGGAGGTCTTCTGTATGTTGAAAAAAGTGATCCTTTGTCCTTTCATAATGTTATCATTGAAAACGATTCCAAAAAGGGACCTTCTTTCTATTTTGAAAAAGAAATGGATCGGGATGCTGTTTATCAGTTATTTTCTTCCGGAGGTAATAAAATCTCATTAAGTTCTCTGTCTTTATTATTTCGACCGCCGTCTTATTTTAAAGGTTTTTTTGATGGAATGGGAAAGTTTATTGCAAAGATGGAGGCTCTTCGCCGGCAATCCTGCTACTTCTTTCTCTTTGCTGTTTTTTCCCAGATTTTTTTTACTATTGCCTGCTGGAGCCTGCTTAGAATTTCCCGATGGCCTTTGGTCAATGTTTTTTTAGCCTGCGGCCTCATTACCGGGCTCTTTAGAGGGTATTTTTTCTGGGATAGCCCTGCCATTCAAAGTAAACTCACCTTTATTTCAAATAGTGTAATACGGGATAACAGCTTTTCCGGCATTTTACTTTTTTGTGCTTTCCTTATTGTTTTTCTGGACAGTCTTATTATTCTGTCACAGAAGTCTTCAAAAGGGACATCCAATGAATAATATTGGGAAAAAGACTCTTTTTATTCTGGCTATTGTTTATCTGACCGCCTTTATTGGTTTTTTTGTTTTTTCGATTTTTTCCTATAATGGCGGTATTGTGACGGCACAGGAAAGGGAGAACTATCAATCAAGTCAGTTTCGATATTCTCTCTCAATACAGAAGCCGTCAGCAAAATTTGGGTCCTTTTACCATACCCCCGTTATTCTTGAAATATTCAAACTTCGATGGATTTTGTACAATGGACTAATACTTTTTGCCAGGTACTTTCTTGCTGTTCATTTAACAGGAGTACTGTTGTGCTATTCATTAATTTTTCCGTATCAGATATCATCTCATAGAACCCGGATTTCCTTTTTCGGTTTAATGGGAAAGAATATCACTCTTTTCCTTGTTCTCGTTATTTTATTTACCATTTTCCATGAAGAAGTATCTCCTTCGCTCATACAGAAACAGAAGCAGATGTCTGTGGATACAAAATTTGCTCTGGATTCCTTAAAAAAAGGAGAGACTGCCCTGGTGGAAGGGAAGTATTCCGGAGCGTATTCTAATTTTATTTCTTATCTTGCGATCGATCCTTCAAATTCGGTTGTAAGTGAAGCAGCGGAATGGGCGCATGCACAGATGGCTGCCCGGACGGTGAAAAATTCCCAAAAGAAACAGAAAAACCGGATAAAAGATAATCTAACTTTCTATGAAAAGGCGACAGACTTTTATAAAGAAAAAAAATATTTTTCCGCCTATTATTATGCTTTTCTGGCTTCTGAAACAGATGAGAAGATTATAAAGGGAAAAGCTCTTCGTTTGAAAGACAGAGCTGAAAATGAACTTCTCACTTTACAATCTATAGAGAAAGACGCAGAGAGAAATAAATATTATAACGAAAAAATGGAAGCACTAAACGACTTAAAAAACGGGATGGTTTACAATGCCTATTATGCTTTCAAACGATTAAAGGAAAAATATCCCGGTGATAAAGATCTTGGTGATTTTTTTGAAAAAAGCAAAAAAGCTGTAGAGGGGAAGTACTTTTTTATTGATGAGCTAGCGGAGTATGAAGATTTTCCCGGTATTCGGAATATTGTGTATTTACATCATGAAAAATCAGGAGACACAGTATTTTTGAAAATTGGGAAATATATTCAGGCAGAAAAAGGCCGCTATTTTTTTAACATAGAAGTTCTTGTAACCTCACCGGAGAAAGGCGTCATCACACATTTTACGGCACCTTACGGAATGGTAAGCAGGGATGGATATATAAATATGCAGGCAATAGACAGGGGAAAGGAAAAGAAATATTTTCCTGAGTATCTGGTGAAATCCATGGATTCGGAAAATATCTTTTCCATAAAGCTTGAGCCGGTTCCGGATGAATTGTCTTTTCTACGAAAAGATGTTCTGTCAAAAGGGAATTTAACGGCTGTAGAACTGTACACAATGTGGAAAACCGTGGGTAAATACGGCTATCCGACCAAGCCCCTTGAGATTTTACTTTTACAGACCCTTGTCCTGCCGTTTACTTTCTTTATTTTTTCTCTTTTTTCAGTCGGGATCGGATGGTTTTTTAGAATTCGGAGAAAAAGTATCCCCTGGATTTCTTTGCTTTTTGTTCCGCTGGTTCCCTTTGGAATCCAGGTACTTCTTGGACTCTATTCTTTCAGCACGAAAATAGTGTCAACATATCTTCTTTTTAAAACGGGATTTACCCTGTCTCTGGTACTTCTTTTAGTAGTGCAGGCAGTACTTCTTTTTCTTGCACTGGTAACGATTGCAAAACAGGACACGTAAGAATCTATGGGAGCTGTGTTTTAAGAACACCGGCATCATCCATTCTCTCAATTCTGGCACCAAGAGACTGAAGTTTTTCAGGAAGTGCTTCATATCCCCGTTCAATCTGATACACATTTTGTATAATACTCTTTCCTTCAGCACAGAGGGCCGCGATAACCAATGCCATTCCCGCCCTTACATCGGGAGAAACAAGTTCCGCTCCGCGAAGTCGGGCAGGTCCGCTTACAACAGCCCGGTGAGGGTCGCAGAGTATGATTTTCGCACCCATACCAATAAGTTTATCAACGAAAAACATTCTGGATTCAAAAAGTTTTTCATGAATAAGGACAGTACCTTCAACCTGTGTGGCGACAACGGTCATAATGCTGGTAAGGTCTGCCGGAAACCCGGGCCAGGGAGCATCGTCAATTTTTGGGATCATTCCTCCCAGTTCGGGGCTTACCTTTAATTCCTGTCCTGAAGGGACAAAGATGGAATTTCCGTCTGTATCCCAGTGGATACCAAGTTTACCAAATGCTATTTTTGTCATTCGTAAATGCTCCGGACCGGCGTTTTCTATCTCCAGTTCCCCTCTTGTTACAGCAGTAAGTCCAATATATGATCCCACTTCCATAAAATCAGATCCTATGGCGAAATCGGTTCCTCCCAGTTTCTTTACTCCATCTATAGTGAGTATATTTGAACCGATTCCCGATACCTTTGCTCCCATTTTGTTCAACATATTGCAGAGATCCTGTACATGAGGTTCACTAGCCGCGTTCATAATTACCGTATGACCTGATGCAAGAACGGAAGCCATTACAGCATTTTCCGTTGCTGTTACGGATGCTTCATCCATAAAAATATCGGTTCCGACAAGTTTATTGGCATTTATGCGAAACATTCCATCAATTTCAATCTGGGCACCTAACGCGCTGAAGGCGAGAAAATGGCTGTCCAGGCGGCGGCGTCCTATAACATCTCCTCCCGGCGGTGGCAGGATGACCTTCCCTGACCGGGCTAATAATGGTCCCGCGAAGAGAATTGACGCGCGAATATTTTTAGCAAGATGAGCCGGTATTTCCGAAGTAATAATATTTTGTGTTTTAAAGCTGTAAACTCCTCTGCTTACCCGCTTTACATCAACACCAAGGTTTGTTAGGACTTCAAGCATAACATGAACATCTTCAATTTCAGGAAGATTCCTCAACACTACTGTTTCGTCCGTGAGAAGTGCGGCGGCTATGCAGGGTAATGCGGCATTTTTATTTCCACTTGCAGTTATTTTACCTTTTAGAGGGAAGTTACCTTCAATACTATATGCACTCATCGTATGACTTTACTCCAATCACGTGTCCTTTGCAATAAGAGTCGAATACAAAGTTTTACTTTATTATAAAAAAATATTCGTTCTTTCCAAAAGGATTTTTATGCAGTGCAACCCTCACTGACCGTATAAAATCATGCCCGTCATCACATACAAAGCGAACCATTAGAGTAATTTTTCTTGTCTGCTTACTTTGAATCTTAAAGGGGTTCTCAAAAATTTTTGGGAAAACAACTGAACGGAAATTTACACAATTCTGTAATGCTCCGGCTTCTGCAACGGTTGTTGGGAGAAAAATACTTGAAAAGAGAGACGCACCTTTTATTTTTTGATCTAAAAGTTTTAAAGAATCTTTCCCTCTGACTTTTAAATACAGAGTCTTCCATTTTTTCTGTATTATCAGCCGGGCAGTTTCATCCAGAAACGAATTTAGATTTCTTACAATATTAGTCGTTGCTTTTTCTTTAAACTGTATACCGTCCCAGCTATACCATGTAAGGTAGGTCTCATATCCTGTGCCCTCTTCCAGGCCATGCCTCCATTCTATGAAGTCTTCAATAGTATTGTTGTCAATGTCACTATACTCATACTGGATTGAACTGTTATCCTGTGTTGTAAAGAATGAAAAACGGTTGTAACTTGAAAAGAATATCCATTCGGTTTCCGCCCCTTTTTTTGAAAGAAAGCTTATTTTTAACCCAAAAGGATTTGACTTGCTTTTGGTAATGAAGTGGGCGCTGAAATCAGCCAGAATATCTCTGGAACCAATCGGAATGCGGTACATGGAAATCATCTCACCTTTAATTTGCAGATAGACAGAGAGAAAATAATCAATTGGGATACTCTTTACATCCGCCAGGCGGGAGACATCGGATAACGCGGTAAATGACGATACAATATCATCCCTTTTTTTAATGACAAGGAAAAATGCGTCTTTGTACCCGTTATTGTCCAGATCATGATAGATTATTTTAATATGGTTTCCACGTGTGGTGACCGGTTCAAACCTTGATGGAATAGTACTTAGTATTTCTTTCTCAATCTCTTTGTCAGAGAGAGAAGCAGTTTTTACCTTTTTTGTAATTTTTTCAAGGGAACCGGTGGTAATGGATTGCTCTGCTCCTTTATCTTTCTGCCGGGGAGGTTGCTGTACATCCGGTGCCAGAGGTTTTGTATTAATACTAACCGGAGGGACGGTAGACGTACAGGATAAAAGGAGAAATGCTGTTCCTATAAGTAACGGAAAATATTTCATAGCCTTAGGTAAGTGTATCAAATGTATTCAAAATTATCCATTCTTTTTTTACCGGTGAAATTGCCAGGTGGACGATAATAGCCCGGACTGACAGCTTGCTGCGGAATAGGCCGCAAAAGCGGCCTGGGTCCAGGGCTTGCCCTGGG
>CAYSXD010000045.1:0-12115 GCA_964434925.1 uncultured Spirochaetaceae bacterium | reverse complement strand
CTCTCCTGCTCAGTATTTACATTATTTCCGTTATTATCAGTTTGAGACAAATAATCCAGAACCCGTCTGGGCCTGACTTTTGTATAATCCAGTGTTTTATTAAAAGGAATATCCCTCTTATTCGTCATTGTTGCAGACATTCTTCCTGCTTTCTCTGAATCCAGAGCTCTTTTCAGCTGGGCTTCAAAGTTTACCACCGAACGTTTAAAATTTGGCGTATCAGCGTTTGCAATATTATTCGCAATAACATCCTGACGTAGTGTTGAGACATCCATTGTTCTTTTAAGAATATCAAGATTTTTTCCAAAGCTATTATTTAAAAACAATGCAACCTCCTTCTTTTTGGTTCTACATATTTAATTTCGGTGCATTTGCGTATCTTCATAAGGTATTCCTCTAAAGAATATACCGCGAGAGATCCTGATCCCTCACAATTAAAGCAAGTTTATCTTCAACATACTCAGGAGTTACCCGTATTTCCTGCCCTTTTAAATCAGGAGCATTAAATGAAACATCCTCCAGAAGAAGCTCCATAATTGTATGTAGTCGTCTGGCACCGATATTTTGCGTAGATGTGTTAACTTCCACGGCAATCTCACTTATTTTCTTTGTTGCCTCACTGGTAAAAACAATGGTAACCCCTTCGGTTTTTAATAGTTCGACATACTGTTTTGTAAGAGAATTTTCCGTTTGCGTCAGTATTTTCTCAAAATCAGAACTATTCAGGTCATCCAGTTCCACTCGAAGAGGAAAGCGTCCCTGAAGTTCAGGAATAAGATCAGAGGGTTTACTTATATGAAATGCTCCGGCGGCAATAAAAAGAATGTGCGAAGTATCAACAATCCCGTACTTTGTATTAACCTTACTTCCTTCTACAATAGGGAGAATATCCCGCTGAACTCCTTCCCTGGAAATGTCCGTCCCTGAGCGTCCTTCTTTGGCTGCGACTTTATCAATTTCATCTATAAATACGATTCCCATCTCTTCAACACGCTGGCGGGCTATTTCAGAGGCTCTATCCGTATCAACCAGCTTATTCATTTCATCCGCCAGAAGAATTTCACGGGCCTGAGCAATGGAAACTCTCTTTTTTTTCTTTTTCCCTCCGAAAATCGAGGACAGGTTACCCAGATTTAAATCCATTTCTTCAAAATTAGTCCCGGAAAAAATCTCAATTGCCGGGAAACTGTTTTGAGAAAGAGTAACCTCGACGACTTTATCCTCGAGTTTTTTTTCTTTAAGCATTTTTCTGAATTTTTCCCGGGTAGAAGATGTTTCAGGTCCCGGCAACAGTACGGCATTCTGATTCTTCCGGGGTGTAACAGGTTTCTTTTCAACTCCGGGGAGAAGTAAATCGAGGAGGGCTTCCTCGGCCCTCTGCTCAGCTTCCTCTTTTACTTCTTCCGAGAGTTCACTTTTCACCATCGTTACCCCAATACTCATAAGATCCCGAATCATAGACTCGACATCACGGCCGACATAACCGACTTCAGTATACTTTGTTGCTTCCACTTTAATAAAAGGAGCTCCACACAAACGGGAAAGCCGTCTTGCAATTTCAGTTTTCCCCACCCCTGTCGGCCCGATCATAATAATATTCTTGGGTGTAATCTCCTCACGAAGTTCCTCAGGAAGCATACGCCGTCTCATCCTGTTTCGAAGCGCGATGGCAACTGATCTCTTGGCCTTATCCTGTCCTATAATGTACTTATCAAGTTCTTTTACTATCTCTTTCGGAGTAAGCTTGTCCAGGTCGGTTTTCATACAATCTCCTCAATAATAATATTCTCGTTGGTATAAATACAAATACCCGCAGCAATTTTCATGCTTCGCATTGCAATTTCACGAACGCTCAGGTCCGATATTTCCAGATAAGCCAATGCTGCCGCATAGGCATAATTTCCACCGGAACCAATAGCAAGAGCCCCTTCATCAGGTTCTACAACATCACCGGTGCCTGAAATCAACAGCGTTTTGTCTTTATTGGCTACCAGCAGCATTGCTTCCAATTTCCTCAAAACCCTGTCAGTTCTCCATTCTTTAGCCATTTCAACAGCAGCACGTGTAATATCCCCGTTGTATTCTTTAACCTTCACTTCAAAACGTTCAAACAGAGTAAACGCATCTGCAGTAGCTCCGGCAAAACCTGCAATAACCTTATCATCATACATTCTGCGAACCTTCCGGGCCGTCGCCTTCATAATGGTGGTGCCCAATGTAACCTGACCGTCACCGGCCATGGCAATGGTATTTCCTTTTCGTACCGAAAGTATTGTTGTCCCTCTAAAACTCATCTATATCTCCTTAACCTTGCTCATTTTTCCATGAGGATGCGCATTCCTGTAAACTTTTCTCAGCCGCTCTATTCCAACGTGTGTATAAATCTGTGTTGTCGATATTGAAGAATGTCCCAGAAGTTCCTGTACAATCCTTAGATCCGCACCATTATCAAGCAAATGTGTCGCAAAACTATGCCGAAAAGAGTGAGGACTCACATTTTTACCACCTGGAAGCTTCCGTAGGTATTTTTCCAGCACAAAACGTATCCCCCGAACAGTCATTCGCTCTCCATGGTGATTCAGAATAAGAGCTGTCTGCGCATCAATATTCAGCGGCTTTACCAGTGTCTGCCTCAAACGCAGATATTGCTTCAGTAATAGTACTGTTATTTCTGCCAGAAAAACATAGCGTTCCTTACGCCCCTTACCCCGCACAAGAATTGACCCTTTATTCAGATTAATATCAAGAATATTCATTCCTGCCATTTCCGCAATTCTGCAGCCGGACGAATAAAAAATCTCAATAATAACCTTGTCCCGTATACCCGCCGGCGATGAATCCGGAAAAGAAAGAAGGTCCTTTATCTCTTCTGCGGAAAAAACATCCGGCAGTCTTCCGGAAGAATGAATACTTCGAATATTTTCAAACGGATTATATTCCATTTTCTCAAAACGAACACAGAAATTATAAAAGCCCTTCACCGCGGAAAGTATTCGATTGATCGATGTTTCTTTAAGGTTCCTATCCTTAAGATAACCAATAAATAAACGTGCTGATTTGCCTGTAACCCTGTCAAAAGTTTGCTTTTCATCGTTCAGAAAAGACTGAAGTAATTCAAGATCTTTCCTGTAAGCTGTAACTGTCGCCGAAGAAAGGTTCCTGATGCCGGATAGATAGGCAAAATATTTCTCCCTCACCCTGCTTTACCTCCCCGGATAAAATAATGTCCCTCATGCTGAAAGATAGACCCGTCAAGCTCCGCTTCAAGCAGGTTTGCCAGGCCCCACTGTTCAGGCTCCTCCAATTCAGTAAGCGATGGACCATCATGCTGTTTATCCAGAAAACAGATCAAATCTTCAGCTGAATCAAGCACGAAAGCACCATCAAGAGCCAATCTGCGTGCACCTTCTCCCCTCGTACCGCGAAAACTGCATGAGTGAACAAAGAGATCTTTTCCCTGATCAAGCGCGTAATCGGCAGTAATAAGTGCGCCTGATTTTTCAGGAGCTTCAACTATAACTACGGCTCTGCTCAAACCGCTGATAATCCTGTTACGTTTGGGGAAATTATATTTTAACGGAGGTGTACCCGGCGGAAATTCACTGACAATCACCCCTCCGTTAGCAATAATATCATTGGCAAGTGTTTTATGGAGAGAAGGATAAACAGAGTCAATACCGTTTCCAAGAACAGCAATTGTTTTTCCTCTGCTTTTCACCACTCCCTCATGAACAGCCGCGTCTATTCCCAGTGCCAGACCTGATACAACAGGAATTGATCTCTCCGCAAATCCCTTCCCCAGGAGAAAAGCGCTCTGCTTACCCTCTAAAGTAGGGTGTCTGGTACCAACAACTGCAACACAAGAAAGAGTATGAGGTAATTTCCCTCCCCGTACATACAGGAGAAAGGGTGGATTATATATTTCACGGAGCCGTGAGGGATATTCTCTATCCCAATACCGGAGAATTCCTATTTCTCCCGTATCCAGTAACACATTAATTTTATCCGCTTTCTTTAAAAAATCCTGCACAGTAAAAGTATACGGATTCATCTTTCGTCCCAGTACTGATGAAATATCTGAAGAATTCAAAGCAGTGAATATTGTAAAATCCGGGAACAATTCCGCAAGCAGGAGACGTTCCTGCAGTGTCAAACCCGGCAGGAGACTTATAACCAGAAAGAGAGAATTACTCATTTCCCACCTCACTCAACAGTGTGTCCCGGAGAGTACGTGCCTTGTTCCTTGCTGCTTCGTTACCGGATATTTTAATTATCTGGTTATACCGGTCAATCGCATCCCGTACTTTACCCATCATAAAATCCGTTCGTGCGAGGAGAAAACCAGCTTCAGTATTTTTAGGATTACGCTTTACAATCTTTTCCAGCACCCCAAGAGCATCAAAAGGACGGTTCAATTCAAAAACATACAGTACGGCAAGAGCATACTGAGCGTCTGTATAGCTGTCATTTAATGCAACAGCCCTACGATAATAAGCAGCTGTTCTTTTAAACATATCAAGCTGAACTTTTTTATTGATTTCTGATTTTGCCATTTGACCGGAACAGATACCTGAATAATAAAAGAGGACAGGATTTTCCGGATAGTAAGATATTGCTTTTTTTAAATTTTCAAGAGCTTTACCGTACATTTTAAGCCTTATGTACTCCAATCCAAGCATTCGGTAATAGATACCAATTTCTGCAGAAGCTTTTATCTTACGGTTAACTTCCTCCGTATAACGCTTAATGCCTTTCTGCAGCTCCTTGATTCTTTCATTGGAAGTTTTACCTTTTATATTCTCTGTCTTTTCAAGGTCATGTAAACGTATTTCATCTTTTTTACTGCAGGAAAAATTAATACCCATAAAAATAATGATCAGTACTGAGAATACCCAAAAATATTTTCGCCTCATCCTCTTCCTCCATCTGAACTATACGGAGATTTTTGGTCCCCCGCTTCAATTTGCCCGTTACTGAGCGGATGGAATGAAGTATGCGTCAGTTTTAAATCTTCATTCTGGATATGAGTATAAATCTGGGTTGTTGCAATATCACTATGACCGAGAAGTTCCTGAACTACCCGGAGATCGGCTCCACCCTGAAGAAGATGGGTAGCAAAAGAATGGCGCAACGTGTGTACTTTTGCTTTCAGACCGCACCGCTCCGAGTAAAAATGAAATCTCTTCCAGATCCCCTTGCGGGACATGCCGGTTCCACGGATACTCAGAAAAATCCGGTCGTCCTTTCTGCCTCGTTTGGAAAGAAGAGGGCGCCCACCGGAGAGATACTTCCTGAGCCACCGTATCGCCTGCTCTCCCATAGGTATGACCCGCTCCTTATCACGTTTTCCTATGATCCGAAGCAGTTCTTCTTCAATAAAAAGGTTACCCCATGTCATCATAGCCGCTTCGCTGATGCGTAACCCGCAGGAATAGATACATTCAAAAAGAGCCCTGTCCCTTAAACCAACAGGGGTGGATACATCAATTGTACTCAGAAGTCTGTCAACTTCTTCGACAGACAGTACTCCGGGAAGCGTAATTGCACCGGATGGCGATTCTATCATGGATACGGGATTATCGTTTCGGTAACCTTCAATAATTAGAAATGAAAAGAGGGAGCGCACACTGCTGAGCCCTTTTGCTATTGTACGCTGGTCTATACCCATTTCCTGTCTCCGGGCAAAGTACCCCATAATATCTGAGGCTGAAGCAGAAAAATACGTTTTTTCCCGTTCCGTAAGAAATAATTCGAAGTGAAAAATTTCCTGCAGGTAGGTCTTTACCGTAAGCTCTGATAGTCTCAGTTCAAAATTGAGATAATTCGTATATTCCCGAAACAAAACAGAATGATCCATCTATTCAGCTTCCTGTCCCACAACTTTCCGGTCTCTCAGTACTGTGGGTATACCAAGGTCTACCTCACGTTGATTACGTCCGGACAGGAATCTCGTCTCCCGGGTAAGCCCTTTTTGAAGGTTTAGCCAATCTTTATAGCGGATAACCTCATCCTGAGTTTCTTCTTTATCTTCGGAGAGAGAGAAGTCCCCGGTATTTTTAAAACCGG
Source organism: uncultured Spirochaetaceae bacterium (assembly GCA_964434925.1). Taxonomy (GTDB): domain Bacteria; phylum Spirochaetota; class Spirochaetia; order B11-G9; family B11-G9; genus S145-15. The sequence goes on along the minus strand of CAYSXD010000045.1, from coordinate 6,049 downwards.
TTGCAACAACGGTTACCTGAACCTGATCCTCAAACAGTGGATTAATAGTCTGACCGGGGATAATAAGAGCATCTTCATCAGCATTTGCAGTTACAATCTTTATTACCTCGTCATATTCGGATAGTGACAGATCCTCTCCACCTGTAATATTTATAAGAATTCCCTTTGCACCTTCAATTCGTGCGTCTTCCAGCAGAGGATTATTTATAGCGTTTGTGGCCGCGTCAACAGCTCTATTTTCTCCGGTACCAATACCAATACCCATAAGAGCATCACCATGACCTTTCATAATTGTCCGCACATCGGCAAAATCAATATTTATATCACCCGTTACAGTAATAACCTCTGAAATCCCCTGAACTCCCTGGCGAAGCACATCGTCGGCCATACGGAAAGCTTCCTTAATTGGCGTCCGTTTCTCTACTATTTTCAACAGATATTGATTAGGAATGGTAATAAGCGTATCGACTGCTTCACGCAATTTTTTTATACCTTCTTCGGCAATCTGCATTTTTCTACGGCCTTCAAAATCAAATGGACGTGTAACTACAGCGACGGTCAGGGCTCCCGTTTCACGGGCTATCTGAGCGACTACAGGTGCCGCTCCCGTTCCTGTACCCCCCCCCATACCAGCTGTAATAAAAACCATATCCGAGCCGCTAAGAGCATTCCCGATATCCTCCTGATTCTCCTGTGCTGCTTTTTCACCAACCTCCGGTACTCCTCCGGCACCTAATCCACCGGTAAGTTTTGACCCGATTGGTAATTTAACCAGCGCCTGTGATAATCTCAAAGCCTGAATATCAGTGTTTACCGCAATAAAATCCACCTTTTTCAGACCACCTTCAATCATGCGGTTTACCGCATTACTGCCGCCGCCACCAACTCCGATCACCTTAATCACTGTTGGATCTGCAACATTTTCGTCAATTCTCTCTTCAATTACTTCAATCTGCATTGCCCCCTCCCTGAGCGACTGCTACGGTCATTTATTTATTAAAATCTTAGAAAAACTCTCTCATCCAGTTCCTTAATTTCTGGCCAAACCCCGTCCCCCCCCTGTTAAGAGGTTTTGCATTCCGGTAATCCAACCTCAGCTGAGCTGCTTCGTACAACACAAGACCGACCCCTGTTGAATAGGCAGGACTCATATAAATATCAGATAAACCTCCTAATTTCGGCGGCATTCCCACTCGTGAAGGGACATCAAAAATTCTGCTTGCCAGCTCTACTATACCAGGCATTTTAGATCCCCCTCCCGTTAAAACAACTCCCCCGCGAAGATATTTCAGATAATCCTTTCTCTCAAGCTGATCTTTTACCATGGAAAAAATCTCAGTAACCCGCGGTTCAATAATATTACATACCTCATATCTCGGGATAGAAGCCGCCGGCCACCCCCCTACACCAGGAATAATAACCTCCTCCTCCCTGTCAACGAGAGGAAGGTAACAGCATCCGGATTCCTTTTTTATTTTCTCAGCAAAATCTCCGGGAGTCTTCAGCATAATTGATAAATCATTCGTTACCTGATCTCCTCCTATTGCTACAACATCCGTATGATACGGTGCTCCATCTATATATACGAGCACATCAGTTGTTCCTCCTCCCAGATCAATTAGAAGAACACCAAGTTCTTTTTCACTCCTGGAAAGCACTGCCTCAGCGGACGCGAGCGACTGGAGGACAATGTCCTGTACCTTAAAACCGGCCCTGTTTACGCATTTTAACACATTTTGTGCCGAAGTAACCGATCCGGTAATGATATGGACCTCAGATTCAAGGCGGATCCCTATCATATCTATTGGATCTTTAATACCTCCCTGATCATCAACAACAAATTCCTGTGGAATAACATGAATCACTTCTCTGTCCATTGGAATAACAATAGCCTTGGCTGCTTCAATAACGCGACGAACATCCTCCTCATTTATCTCTCTTCCTTTTCCTGTCACCGCAACCACACCTCTCGAATTAATACCCTCAATATGTGCACCTGCAATACCGGTAACAACTTCATGAACTTCATGACCGGACATCATTTCAGCGGCTTCAATTGCCACAGAAACCGAACGGAGAGTTGATTCAATATTTATAACAACCCCCCTGCGAAGCCCTTCGGATTTTGTTTCACCAATACCGATAATTTCGACAGAGCCGTGTTCATTAATTTCACCTATAACCGCACATACCTTGGTTGAGCCTATGTCAAGTCCTACCAGCAAATCATCAGCCAGCAATTTATTCCCCCCGAATTTTATATACCACACGGCCGGATCGAAGATCAATTTCCTCTATCGTACCCAGATTTTTCTGAGTTTTTATTACATCCAGCACCATTATTATATATTTAAACATTTTAATATCCAGGCTGTTTCCGATTCTAACTCTTATTTTTGAGTTTACCGGAAAAAGCACAACATCATAATCCATTTCATTCTTTTTAACAAATTTTATTTCTGAAATCAAGCTAAAAAGCTCAGGAGAAGCATTTCTTATTTTCTCAAGATCTTCCAGGAAGGAACAAAGCGGTCTTGGCAGTCTGGCTCCATTTTTAACAAGAGGTACATCTATCCCGGAGATAATGGGATAATCAGATGCGTTAAGTGTTCTATTGAGAGGGAAGATAATACCGGTAGTATCAACCGCATAAGGAGTTGTTCCTGATTTACCACTTACAAAACATAATCCAACCGGAACCCTCTCGACAATGTTCAAATAGAGGGTAGAAGGAAATATTTTCTTAACGGTTACCGTCCTGATAGAAGGAAGAGTAAGCAGATGCTGTTTAATAATTCTGCTTTTCACATCAAAATAACTATCCCCGGAGCCGATACCAATGATTTTTATTATATCACTGTCAGAAAACCAGGAACCGGGATGTGCTGCTATTTCAATTTTCTTTATTGTAAGAGCCGGCGCGAGAAAAAAATGAAAAAGTATTTCCAGAATTATGGCAAAAACCAGAAAAATCACCAAACCGATAAAAAACCGTTCTATTTTAGCCGCGTTGCTTCTCTTTGTTTTTTTTCTTTTTGAGAATATCAATACACTGCTCATGTCCCTTCTCCTGTGGGAACAAGCCGGGAAAGATTTAACAGAATACCACACATGATAAACGTAACAATAATAGAAGAACCTCCGCTGGAGAAAAACGGCAGAGGAATACCTGTAACAGGGACAATACCTGAAACGACTGCTATATTTATCAGAGTTTGATAGAGAATGCTTGTTGTTAATCCAAAAGCCAGATAACAGGCAAACATATCTTTTCCATAAAATTTCATACTTAAAGAATAACCTCTCGCGGCAAAGACAAGAAAAAGAGCAAGAATCGCCGTTATCCCTATAAAACCGGCCTCCTCACCCAAAACAGCAAAAATAAAATCAGAATGTGCTTCCGGAAGCCCACCAAGCTTTTTAGTACCAAGTCCAAAGCCTTTCCCCCAAAAACCTCCGCCACTGAGGGCTGCTCTTGCAGCTATAACCTGAAACCCGGAACGGGCAGGATCACTGTCAGGGTTAAGAAAAGCAATAATGCGGCGTACTCTATGTTCCCGGGTAAAAAGAAGCATAAAAGCAAGAGGAATAGTACCGGTAAAGATAAAAGCAAAATAGCCGAGATGAATACCCGATATAAAAAATATTGTCAGAGATAGAAGTACGACAAAAAAAGCCGTTGAAAAATCGTTCTGTAAATAAATGAGAACAGCGAATACTGTAACAATAATAAAAGGAGGAAGAATTCCGTTTATAAAATCATTTTTTTTATCTCTTTTTTTACTGAGAATATTTGAAAGATAGAGAATCAAACCAAGCTTAACCAGCTCCGAAGGCTGAAAGGAGCTGTTTCCTACAACTATCCAGCGTTTTCCTCCAAGAACCTCTCTCCCTATACCGGGAATAAACGTTAAAACCATAAGAAGAAACGAAACCAGCAGGAGCAGAGGAATAGTTTTTGCAATTATAGTAAACTGTAACCGTGAAACGGTATACATTAAAATAAACCCGGCTCCAATGAAGAGAAGCTGCCTATTCAGAAAAAACCGGGGATCCCCGAATTTTACCGATCCGTAATAATAGGAAGCAGAAAAAAGAGTAGCGACACCTAACCCTGCCAGGAGAACAATAAGGCTGAGCATGACAAAATCAGAGGATTTGTTGTTTATTTTTTCTGCAGTAAAATTATATTCCATCATTGTATTTTAAGTGTTGAAAGACTAAGAATTGCAAACATGGCTCCAACAATCCAGAATCTGATAACAACTTTGCTTTCATCCCATCCTTTTAGTTCAAAATGATGATGAAGGGGAGCCATTCTAAAAACTCTCTTCCCCCGTATCTTAAAAGACACTACCTGAATTATTACGGAAAGAGCTTCCATTACAAAAACTCCCCCAATAATCACAAGAAGAACTTCTTTTTTAGTCATAAGCGCGATAACTCCGATAGCTCCACCGAGAGAAAGGCTACCAGTATCTCCCATAAAGATTTCCGCGGGATGTGAGTTATACCAGAGAAAACCGGTCACCGCTCCCACAAGCGCAAAACAGAGCACCATAAGCTCTCCGCTGTTTCTAATAAACGGAATCTGGAGATAGGAAGAATAGTCCACCCTTCCTGTAAGATATGAAATAATAGCAAACGCAATTCCTACAAAAATAACCAATCCGGAAGCCAGTCCATCCAGCCCATCAGTTAAATTTACCGCGTTTGAAGTACCTACCAGAAGAAATACTCCAAAAGGAATATAAAAATACGACAAATCCAATACCGGATGTTTAATAAAAGGAAGGTAAAGCAGTGTTGTCTGGTCATTCCTGTTCATATAAAGTAAAAGAACAATGACAGTAGAAAGAATGATTTGAGCAATAAACTTAAAGCGAACGTGTAATCCTTCTGTATTCTTCCTTGAAATTTTCAAATAATCATCAAGAAAACCTATTCCTCCAAATCCCGCAATAGTCAGAAGAGCAATCCATGTATACAAATTATGAAGATCCTCCCAGAATAGAACTGAAACAATCACAGTAACAAGGATAAGGAGTCCGCCCATAGTAGGGGTACCGGATTTTGACATATGTGTCTCCGGCCCATCCAGCCGAATTTCCTGGCCTGCTTTTAATTTTTTTAAAACTGAAATCAACTTGGGTCCTAAAAGAAGCGAAAGAAACAATGAAGTTACTGCCGCATAGGAAGCCCGGAAAGTGATATATTGAAATATATTAAAAAAAGTAAATTTACCAACAAGGGGAAGTAATAATTCTTTAAACATAGTCAGACACCTCCTCTCTCTGCAAAGGCTCTATCAGCCGCTCAAGTTCCATGGTTCGGGATCCTTTTAGCAAAACAATATCCCCCGAAACAACATACATCAGTATATTTTTTTTCAATTCTTCAAAGCTTTCAGTATAATAACATTCTTTTTCGGGAGAAACCGCTTTTATTATTGAGTACATTACCTCTGTCTCTTTTCCATACAGGAAAAATGCATCAATAGACATCCTGGAGATTTCTTTCCCAACCTGAAGATGCAGCCTGTAAGAATCAGAGCCTAATTCCTTCATAGATCCAAGAACAACAACTTTTCTTCCCTTCCATTCCAGATCATTAAGATATGAAACGATCTGGAAAACAGAATCGGCGTTTGCGTTATAGGAGTCCTCTATAACAGTAATTCTGCCTTTTCGTATACTGCTTCTGCCCGGAAGAGGTGCCATCAGTTCAATCCCGGCCTGAATATCCTCCGGCCGGATATGAAAATATTCTGCAACTGCGACGGCCGCATACACATCCGCAAGATTATGTGTTCCGGGAAGCATAAAAGAAACAGGTAGCCCTTTATACCTGAAAGACCAGCCATCAATTCCCCGATTTGTTATATCACTAATCTGTGGTTGTGATTCTTTCCCATAAAGAATAAACTGATTACCGCTTGCTTTTTTCAGGGCAGCAAGATAACGATCCTTTTCAGGTAAGAAAGCCTTGCTTTCCCGGGAAAAGCAGGAAAAAACTCTCATCTTTTCTTTTAAAATTCCCTCTTCTCCTC
>CAYSXD010000044.1:0-12152 GCA_964434925.1 uncultured Spirochaetaceae bacterium | reverse complement strand
ATATGGTAAATCCGGGAGGTACAGGTACACCAAGATTTGTCATTTCAGAAAGATTTGCTCCTTTACCTCCAAGGAGATCTTTCATTGCCGCTTTCCCCTCGGCTTTTCCATTTCCAAAAAAATAAACCAGCTTCATAGCCATAATTTGTATATCCTCCGCATATCTTCTTTTAAGACAAAAAAATAAATCTACCCAAGTAAAATATTAGAAAAAACCCAGTCTGTCAATGGCAAAACCGGGTTGATATTCGCAACTATATAGTATTTTTCTAATATTACACAAAGTCAGGCAGTGTATGCTTCCAGATACTGACTTCGGGATGGATGCTGCAACCTCTTAATAGCTTTTTTCTCTATCTGACGTATCCGCTCTTTTGTCAAATTGTAACGATCCCCGATATCCTTCAAAGACATGGGAGAATGGCCATTCAGTCCATAGCGGTATTGAATAATATTTGATTCTTTTTCGGTCAGTGTCTCAAGTACTGAATTAATATCATTCCGTAAAGAATTCTCTATAGCCTGATCATCCGGAGCCTGATACTCATCATCCTGTATAAAATCGCCAAGCTCACTTGCCCCCTTTTCCTGATAGACAGGAGTCTCAAGAGAAACAATATCTTTGGAAATATTAAGCAGATTCATAACGTGATCATCTTTCAGCTGCGTTTCCTTGGCAATATCCTTTATCTCATAATCATCACCTTTCTCACTCTGTAATTTCTTAGCAGCTTTCTGTATCTGGACCAATTCATTTGCCCTGTTTAAGGGAAGCCTTATCATTCTGGATTTTTCACAGATTGCTTTAAGAACAGCCTGTCGTATCCACCAAACAGCATATGAAATAAAATGATACCCTTTATCAACATCATAGCGCTCTATGGCATTCATCAGACCGATATTTCCTTCATTTATAAGATCAGCCAGAGGAAGTCCCTGATTTTGATATTTCTTTGCGACATTCACTACAAAGCGAAGATTGGCTTTTACAAGTTTTTCCCGTGCTTCAGGTTCACCTTTTCCCGCTCCGCGGGCATAAAGATCTTCCTCTTCCCGGGTAAGCAGAGGAATCCTGTTTATTTCTTTCATATATATTGACAATATATTTTCATCATCATACGGAGAAGTCATTGCTTTAATTCTTTTTTTATCTGCCATAATAAGCCTCCTCCTATGTATAAGCAATTTACGTGCCATAATTATTATGAATTCCTATTTAATTATAAGTCTTTTACATATAAGTAATTGCGTATTCCTTTTATTGTAATCTAACAGGTGAATTTTTCCCTTCAATAATAAATTTGAGTCAAAATAACCCAACTCTATTTTTGAGATGGAATTCCGTGGCAAAAAGGGACAGAATAAAAAGGAAGTAAATAAATATAGTGCTTATTTAAACTTGAGATACCCTGGTATTATAGTATAGGGAAAATAAATTTTAAATTCTTCACAAATAGACAATTTCTCTTTAATGCTTTTACCATCCAGAATTCCTGACTTTTCAATTTCTTCCCAGTAAACTGACAGTAAGTCCTCAAGCATATCTCTTTCAGCTGCCGATCGTATTCCCTGCTTCTTGTTATTCATGTAAATGGATATCTGGATAGTAAAAAATAGTTTCCTGTCTTCCGGAGAAGTATGAGAGTAAGAATCATTACTATAAATCCGTAGATTACAGTTTTTATACGAGGTGCTCATCCAATAAATATACAAAGCTAATTTCTAAATGACAAGTTTTTTTGCATGTTTTTTGATTTCCCTTGACGATCATTTTATTCATGCTTATATTTCTTAAGAAACCAGCATATAGCGCTGAAACTAAATCTCACTATTCAGGAGGAATTTATGAAGGTAAAACCCCTTAGCGATCGAGTATTAATTAAGACAGAACAGATGGAAGAAAAAACAGCAGGTGGGCTCTTTATCCCCCAGACTGCTCAGGAAAAGACACAGACTGGTATTGTCAAAGAAATCGGTGACGACAAAGAAATGATAACCGTAAAAGTCGGCCAGAAGGTTATGTATGACAAGTATGCGGGAACGGCTGTAACCGTTGACGGAGAAGAGTATCTTCTTTTAAGAATAGCTGATGTTCTCGCAATCATTGAATAGAAATTCAGCAGCTCAGAGGAGCTGCTTTTTTTTCATCCTATGAGTATAAAAAGTTTTCTATATCAGTAAGCATTTCTTTACCTGAAGTAATGCTTTTGGCTGTTTCAGGAAGTGAACCAAGCAGAACTTTTCCATAACTTTTACGAATTATCCGTGGATCAAGAATAACAACTATACCGTGATCACTTTTACGTCTCATGAGTCTGCCGAATCCCTGCTTTAAACGCATTGCAGCTTCAGGAAGGGACAGCTCAAAAAACGGGTTTCCCCCCATCTCTTCTATTCTATCCATCCGGGCTTTTACAATAGGATCTGTTGGGACCTGAAAAGGAAGCTTACATATTATAACAATTTTCAACGCATCGCCCGGGACATCCACCCCTTCCCAGAATGAATTTGTAGCAAAAAGAACACTTGAAACATCACTGTTAAAAGTATTAAGTAATCGTGCCCGGTCATCATCTCCCTGTTGTAAGACAGTAATACCCATCTGCTCAAGAAAGGGAAGTATTTTTCCATACGTTTTTCTCAACATACTGTAAGATGTAAATAGCACCAGGGACTTCCCTTCTGATATCTCCAGAATTTTTTGAATAATATCGTTTATATAATTCTGGAATTTTTCACTGGAAGGATCCGGACCATCAGTCGGAACAGCAAGAAGCACCTGTTTTCTGTATTCAAACGGTGATTCCAATCTTGTATACACAATTTCATGTTCATTCGGTAAAGACAGTCCTACACGCCGATTCCAAAAGTCAAATTTTTTTTGAACCGTCAAAGTCGCAGAGGTAAAAACCACCGTTGATTGAGTATCGAAAACTGCTTCTTTCATCATTGCTGATACATCAAGAGGTGTAATAGAGAAGGAGTAAAAAATCTCCTTTTTTCCGGTTTGTTTTTCTTCAATCCAGAATATTTTTTCATCTCTTTCGGAAATATCCTGAAAAGCCCCAAGAACTCCGCATATTGTCACAAGCCGATGTAAAGTAATACGCAGATTAAAGACATCAGGGTCATCATCCACTTCGGTAAAGAGTTCACCAACACCGTCATGAATTGTTTGAATAAACTTCAAAATGGATGAGTGAAGGGTATACATGGCATTAACAAGATTTTTTAACGATCCGGATTCTTCGCCTGATAAAATCCTTCTTGATTTTTTCCCTTCTAAATATATCCGCGTTGTCTGTTCAAGCTGTTCAGCGTTATCCTTTATGGTAGTAATGACTCCAGGCAAAGATGATAACTCATCAGGTGAAGGAATGAGATGTTTTATTTTCTCAAGAATACCGTAAGCAATCCTTCTCTTTCGACCGTACAGCGCGCCAAGATTCTTAAACAGTGCGTATTTACTGTAATTTTCAGAAAAAAAACTGGTCGCACTTTTTTCTACAGTATGAGCTTCATCAAAAATAATCCTGTTAAAAGGCGGCAATACGGCAGTCCCTTCAAATCCCGCGCCCCCAATTCTCATTGCAAGATCTGAAAAAAGAAGGTGGTGATTAACAACCAGAATATGGGCTGAAGCAGCTTCTTTTCTTACTTTTAAAACAAAACAACCCTCACGATGAGGGCATTTCATACCCATACAGGAATCGGATTCCGAACACACCCTGTTCCACAAAGTTCGTTTAGGTACAAAAGTCAGATCCGATTTACTTCCGCTTTGTGTTGAACCTGCCCATTGATGTAAAGCAATGAGTTCGGATGCTTCCTCATTAAAGAGCGACTGTTCCCGAAAAGCTTCTTCCATCCTCCGCAGGCAGATATAATTACCCCGTCCCTTAACAAGAACACATTTAATATTTGTTCCGATAATTTTTTGTATTACCGGAATATCCTTTTCTATAAGCTGCTGCTGAAGATTAATAGTTGCGGTTGAAATAATGACCCGTTCTTTGTTCACCACTGCCCACGTGAGCGACGGTATAAGATATGAAAAAGATTTTCCGACCCCTGTTCCTGCCTCAGTAACATTTATATGTTCGTTGTTAAAAGCATCAATTACCCCTTCAAGCATCTCAACCTGGGGGTCTCTCACTTCATAATGAACAAATTCCCTGCTGAGCAAACCACCTGGTAATAGAATGGAACAGAGGTTCTCTTTGTCCATCGGGACCACCCTGCCACCGGTTACCGATTCAGTAACACAGTAAACTTTACTTACCAGATTATTAATAATGTAGAAACCAATTCCCTGATTTGCCAGTCTGGAAGCCACGGAAATATCATGACCGCTTGGTTTTAGTACCCCGGAAGGATGATTATGAACAATAGTATCCCCTTTTTCGGCCAGATGAAAAACAACCGGAGCAGCTGTATCATTACCTCGTGCCGCTGTAACTACCTCATTTCCCTGCCCGTTTTCATCATTCTTTATAACAAAGAGAACTTCCTGTCCCTCCGCGTCAGCAATGGTTTTCCTCATCTTTATAATAACATTGTGGTGTAATTTTTCGCTAATCTTCATATCTCTGGGAACAGAAATACATATAAACGTGAAATAATCAAGTTTTTTATAAAATATTAGTAGTAATTTTTCTTTTTCTTCGTTAGTATTTTAAAAATGGAACTTGATTTTTATAAACTTCATCTTTGCAGTAATGATTTTATTCTTTTTAACTTTTTGAATACGGAACTTCCCCCCGAAAATTTGTTAGTTCAAATATCCAGGCGTATTTGCAAAAGGAGCAATGGAATTGGCGCAAACGGGGTAATATTTCTTTCACGTAATCAGGAACATACAGTAATACTCAATTATTTTAATCATAGAGGAACCGAAAATATATCCTATGACGCATACCTTTGTTCAGCAAAATTTATTTTTGATTATGGTATTGAAGGGAGTCATATTCTTTCTTTTAAAACAGAAAAAGAGATAATATCGGTTGAGGCTCTTGATAGTTTAACATTCAGAATTTCTCCCGGTATTCCTGAAGTTGAAAAAGAGAAACAGCTGAGAATAAACAATAAGCTCTATTCATTCACAGCAGTGTCTTTTCAAAACCAGGGAGCATCATTCTTTTTTTTAGATAGCGGCAGAGGAGAAAAAGAAGATATTGCCAATACGCTGCAAACTGAAACACGAACAGTATTTACAAAAGTTTTTAGTGATGAAGAAATTGAAATAGATCCGTTCATTAAACGAAGTGTTAAAGACATGGCATTTGCCGCGGCAGTCTCGGGTACAGCCGCGGTGGTAAATAAATACTGCGATAATGACATAATCGTTAACGGTAAAAATGGAAAATTTGTTTTCCAGTGGCAGGGAGGAGATTCTCCTGTTTATATAACCGGTAAACCTGAATATATTTTTAGAGGGACCTATTACTACGATGAATCAAATACTTAACAGATTTTACCGCATTCTAAAAACGATAAATTTTAATGAGTCCACCACTTACGATACCGATTATTCGGAAGCCTGGGATGAACTGAACGATTTTTTGAAAGATACGGAGCCCGTGGAAACGAAGCGGAAGAGGGATCCTCCTGAAATCTTACGGGAAGACTACCGAATTCTAGAAGTCCGGTTTGGATCAAATTTTAGTGCAGTTAAAAAGAACTATATACTTCTTGTAAAAAAATATCATCCGGATCAATTCACACAAAATCCCTCCCGTCAGGATGAGGCGAATGAAAAAATTAAAGAGGTTAACATCTCATTCCAGCGAATCAAAGCATGGGATACGGCACAATCAGGTCGATAAATCTCCCATATCATTTTTTTCCGGATAATATTCGTGTATCTTTCTATGCAGGGTTTTACGGCCTATACCGAGAACTTCTGCCGTTTTCGTTTTGTTCCCCTTCTCATGAATCAGAGTCATGCGAATAATCTCTTTCTCCGCTTCCTCAAGGCTCATTCCGGGAGTTAATATAATAGAATCATCATCTTTCACCTCGGCTACCGATGGGGGCATATCATTGAGGGAAATTACCTTTCCCTTACACATTACCACGGAACTTTCAATACAATTCCTCAATTCCCTGATATTTCCCGGCCAGGAGTAATTGTAGAGAGCATGATAGGCTTTTGGTTCAATACCTTCAATTTGCTTCCCGTTTTCTTCGGAAAATTCCTTTAGAAAAGCAGCGGCAAGAAGAGAAATATCATCCTTCCTTTCCCGTAACGGGGGGACATGTATATTAACCACATTTAAACGATAATAAAGATCTTCCCGAAACTGGCCTGTTTCTATTTCATTTTTAAGGTTTCTGTTTGTAGCGGAAATGATACGGGTATCCACTGTTAATGTTTCTTCCCCCCCAACACGTTCGAATTTTTTATCCTGCAGAACCCTCAGTATTTTAATCTGAACACTCTGATTTATTTCACCAACCTCATCAAGAAATATTGTCCCTCGGTCAGCAAGCTCAAACCTCCCTTTTCTCCGTGTAATTGCCCCGGTGAAAGCCCCCTTCTCATGGCCGAACAATTCACTTTCGAGTAAACTCTCGGTTAGAGCAGCACAATGGACTTTTATCAGCCTCTGTTCTTTTCGGGAAGACAAATTATGTATCGCATCAGCTATAAGCTCTTTCCCAACCCCGCTTTCACCGGTAATCAGCACGGAAGCTTTTGTATCGGCTACCTGTTCAACAATTTCAAGAACTTTCCTCATCTGAGCACTTTTACCAATAATCGCGCTGAATTTCTGCCTATTACTCAGCCGTTCAACCTCCTCTTCCAATTCACGATGTTTAAGAACAAGCTGACGATTTGAAAGAGCTCTTTTAACAAGGAGAGAAAGACGATCAAGATTTACCGGTTTTGTAAGAAAATCGAAAGCACCATTTCTCATTGCCTCCACAGCAGTTTCGATGGAGCCATGTCCGGTAAGAATAATAACCGGAATATTCGGATTCGTGGAAGTTATTTTTTTTAACATATCACCGCCTGATAATGCCGGCATTTTTAAATCAGTAATAACGAGGTCTATTTCCTGACGATTTACCACGGAAAGCCCTTCTTTTCCATTCTCAGCAAGAAAAATCTTATAGCCGTCCATTTCCAGCGAAGTTCCGAGTCCTTCCCGTATATTTTTTTCATCGTCAACAATAAGAATACTAAACTTCATTTTCACCCTGCCATTCTATAAGTTTTTTCTCTTTTTGGGGAACTGGAATTTTTATGGTAAAAGTAGTACCTTTACCTTCTTTTGATTCGAGAAATATTTCCCCTCCATGCTCCTTTATTATTTTATAGACCACGGTCAGGCCCAGCCCTGAACCGAATTGTTTTGTTGTAAAATATGGTTCGAATATTTTCCCGATATTTTCTTCTGAAATACCAACTCCCGTATCCCGTACATCAAGAACAACATTTCCATTACTTTCATATGTTTTTATTGTTAATTCACCACCATGGGGCATCGCCGCTTCAGCATTTTTAATAATATTTAAAAGTGCCTGCTTCATAAATTTTACATCCATATTAATTTTTGGAATATTTAAATCGAGATCCGTATGAATAATAATGCCGCTGTTTTTTAATTCAAATTTGACGAAATTAAGAAGATCCGAAACAACTGTATTAATATGAGAAACTTCCAGATTTGTATTCATTGGCCTCACAGCAAAGAGGAAATCAACAATAATTTCATTAAGACGCTCTATTTCCTCATTAATAATACCAAGATATTTTCCCGCTTTTTCTTCCGTAATAACTTTATCCCGTTTTAACGATTTCTGCATGAGCTGAATATGGATCCCTATCGATCCGAGGGGATTTTTAATTTCATGAGCAACACCGGCTGCAAGCGTTGTCAGGGAAGCAAGACTCTCTGCTCTCCGTAATTGAGCCTCTTTTTTTTTACGTTCCGTTATATCCGACACAATAATGACTGTCCCCTGGATACTCCCCTTTTTAACAACCGGCATTGCATCCAGGCAGATAGTTCGTACTATACCGGAATAATTCAGGGAAAATTCCTCCTCACTTACACGCTCGGCATTTTTCAATACTCGTTCAATAAATTCAGCAATATCATGATCCTCAACAATTTCCCATATAACGCGATCAGCAGGGTCATTCACCTTGAAACAAATCAATTTTTCCGCCATTCGGTTATAGGTAATCAGTTTGCTTTGTAAATCTACAACAAGAACCCCATCGTCAAGAGAATCAAGAACTACTTCCAGCAGTTCATTTTCCGACGCCAGATCAACAAGCAATATTCTGATCTGTTCTTTATCAAGTTTTTGCAGCTTATTTAAAGCTTTCTGAATGAAATTTCTCATACCACATATTCCCGCATGGAAGAAACAAGGGAAAAGAGGAGCAAAGATGTATTTTGATTATAACTTCCCCGGTTTATAAGTACACGATTTATTTCAGTATACCACGAGGAAATAGTTTGTACATTAATATTGTTAAAGATATCGGATTCTCCATAAAGTATCGTTCTTAAATTCCGGGTAAGTTCCTGAAGAAAGGGTTTAAAAAGGTCGTTTTCGCAAACATTCGTTATTACCGTTTCCATCAAACCCCTCTTTGAATCATCCGGTGCTAAAACAGCCCCTATTAGTTTTAATGAATAGTCAGATAACAAATCACGATCCACATTGTTTTTAGAGAGAAAATAATCTTCCAGACTTCCGGTAAATTCGTCAGTTTCACGAAAGATTCTTTGTATTACCTGAAGTTCAAGTTCCCGTTCACGCTGCGGAAAAGCATAAGTGCGTACACGTGAAAGAATGGTAGGGATTATACTCTCCCTCCTTTCTCCAATAAGAATAAAGAAGACTGAGGAAGGAGGTTCTTCCAGTACTTTTAGCAGAGCATTACGGGCTCCTTCACCCAGTTTATCAACAGCATCAAGAATAATAACTTTAGCTCCGCTATTATTTGTCGTATGGACCCAATAGGTAATATTACGTATCTGTTGAATTGGTGTTCCTTCATTCCTGTCCGGACCTTCTATTTTCTTCACAAGTTTTTCTATTTCGCTTTTTATTTTTTTCAGTTTTTTTCTTTCGGGTAGTTTTTTTTCCGGAGAAATGAAAAACAGCTGATCATTTATTTTTTCCAGCTCCGACGCGACTTTTCTCAGTTTCTGATCAATATTCCGCCAGAGGACATCGTCAAACTGATGAAGGAATTTCCGGACTGATCTTACATACATATACTGTGCCGGTGCGCTCATAGTACGCAGAAGAAAATCAGCGGCAACCGTAATTTCTTTACTAAATCGCCGTGGAGTAACGAGAAGTGTATTACCACTCTCCAACAAGCGGTGTTTCCTGCATGATGGGCAGCTGCAGCTCCATACACCGGATTCACTGCAGGAAAGTATACGGGCACATTCCAGAGCAACAGTCATTTTACCGGAATATGGTTCCCCGGAAAAAAGAAGTGCTGAAGGGAACTGACCCGTTTGTATTTCTGTTTTAAGCTGAGTAATAAGGTTTTTATGGCCAATTATATTTTCAAACAAGGTTAACCGCTTATTGCCCTATTTTGTTCAAATAATTCTTTACCGACCGGTATAATTTTGTCAGCCAGTAGATAGGCCTTGCTGTTTAGAAAAAGATGACTCGCATCAAAAAACGGCTGGACTTCAAGAAGAAAGACGAGAACAACAACAACAAGAGCTCCTTCTAAAATTCCGAAAAAGAAACCAAGAGACTGATCAAGCTTTTCCAGATGAATTTTCTCGGTTAAAGAATTAAGAGCGTTTTCAAATATTTTTACAACAAGGTAGACAATGAGAAAGAGTATTAAAAAAGCTATTACCTGACTCCAGAATATATTATGAATATATTTATCAACAATAACCGCAGCCTTCCCGGTGAAAAGTATAGCTATCCCCAATCCTAAAAATATTGAAGCTATGGAAAGGAATTCATCAATAAACCCTCTGAATGTTGCTCTTACAGCAAGTATAAGAATAATTACCAGACTAACAATATCAAATGCAGCTATATGCATATCTGTCCTCCTTACAATGCATTTTGAATAATTGAAACTATTTTTTCTGCCGCGTTACGGTTACAAAGGTGCCGGGCGGCGTTGCCTATTTCAGCTCTCCTCTCATCATTTTTCATAAGAGAATATATCTGTGTATATACATTTTCGGGAGTTATTTCTCCATAAAGTACAACAGCTGCATGTTTGCTCGAAAAATATTCCGCATTACGAATCTGATCTCCGCGGGAGCTCCCTGTACCCAGAGGAATAAGGAGAGAAGCTTTACCGGTCACACCATTCTCCCAGAGAGTCCCCGCGCCCGCGCGGCTTAATACAAGATCCGCAGCCGCAAGGATGTGGGGAAGTTCCTCTGTTAAGAAAGGGACGGTGCTATAGCCTTTTTTCCCGGAAGCGGTAAAATTAAAACTTCCCATTTGATGAACTATATAAATTTCAGGTATCAGCTTTCCTGCTATTGCATTTACGAGAGTATTTAACTGAAGAGCGCCCTGGCTCCCTCCCAGGACAAGAAGGACCTTTTTCCCTTCCGGAATAGCAAAGAGCATCCTGCCCTTGCCGGCATTACCATGAAGAATCTCTGATCGTACGGGGTTCCCGGTCACAATGACCTTTTCTCTTTGTCTGAAATTACGGGTTGATTCCTGATACGGTACAAGAATTTTCTCAGCAAAATGTGCGTTTATTCTCGTTGAAAGACCGGGATCAAGGTCCGAATCATGGGTAATAACCGGTATACCCAATACCTTTGCTGCCGCCGCAGGAGGTACGGAGACAAATCCTCCCTTGGAAAACAAAATCGCCGTCTTTAAATGTTTTAACAAAAAAAGAGAGATAAAAAAACCGGCGGCAATTTTAAAAACATCTATGAAATTCAGGAGTGAAAAATACCTTCGCAGTTTTCCCGCCGGAATGGAATGAAATGGAATGTGGAAGCGTTCAACAATCTTTTTTTCCATCCCGTTTCCCGATCCTATCCAGTGTATATCCAGCGTATCACTAACCAGTTTCTCGGCAACGGCAACTCCCGGAAAAACATGTCCACCGGTACCTCCTCCGGTAAAAACAACGACTTTCTTATTCATGTACCACAACATTATTATAGTAATACTCTATACTGTCTACCAGAGCTTCCCAGGATGCCTCTATAATATTTTCAGAAACACCAACCGTATCCCAGCTGCTTTTCTGTGCAGTGCATGTTATAAATACCCGTACCCGTGCGGCGGTCGCTTTTTCAGGATTAAGAACTCTTACCCGATAATCAGTCAAATGTATATGGTCAAGAAAACTGTATGTCTGGGCAAGTGCATGCCTTATAGCCCTGTCCAGGGTATCAATGGGACCTTCTCCCACTCCGGCACCCATATATTCCACACCCATACTTTTAATAAAAATTCTTCCAACCGTTTTTGATGTTTCCGTCAGGGTTTTATACGATTCCAGGTGATAATTCTGAAGTTCAAAGAGGGATTGATATTTTCCAAGAACTTTCCGCATTAGCAAGTCAAATGATGCTTCCGCGTATTCATATTCATACCCCTCCATCTCTTTCTTTTTAAGCAGATCTATCAGACGGGAGACTATCTCCGACTTTTTATCAAAACTGCCATATTTTTCCAGTTTTTTAACAATTGTAGAACGCCCTGCCAGCTCAGAAAGAAGGATTCTCCGTGAATTTCCAACCAGACTGCTGTCTATGTGTTCCATAAGTTCAGGATTCTTTTCAATGACATCAGCGTGCTGACCGGCCTTATGACTGAAAGCGGCATTACCCACATACGGCTGTCTTTTGTCCGGGATTATATTTGCTTTTTCCGCTATAAAGCGTGAAAGATCAGTTAATTGTATAAGATTGTCATTAAGAGAAGTTTTATACCCCATTTTTAAGAACAAATTGGGGACAACAACACATAGGTTCGTGTTCCCGCACCTTTCTCCCCACCCATTAATAGTTCCCTGAACATGTACCGCGCCAGCTTCAACAGCAATTAGAGAATTCGCGACAGCATTTCCCGTATCATTATGACAGTGTATCCCCAGTGGAGCCAGATTCTTCTGCGGAAGAGCCCTCATTATTCTTTCAATGTCCATAGGCAGTGTTCCC
>CAYSXD010000043.1:0-12341 GCA_964434925.1 uncultured Spirochaetaceae bacterium | reverse complement strand
TTACGAAGTGATTTGGCGTGCCAACAAGGCACGACTGGCGGCGCATAGCAGTGCTATGTAACAGAAGTCGTAATGCTGTTGGCGCATCAAATAACAAGTAAGATGCGATGCTTTAAGGTTCATACGGCACCAGGTATGTTTGCGAGCCGATATATTTATGCCCCCAAATAGTTCCTCTGTCAGTTAATTAATCAGAGAGGACTTTTTTGATAAAACTGCTATTCGAGTAAATGGCAGACAAATAAAATGAGGAGATTTTGTTATGACGATGAAAAGGTTGCTGTCTGTTTCTATCTTAGGTTTTGCCTTGTTGGGAATGTTGATGTTGCCGCCATTAAGTAAGGCGGAGGACTCTGGAGTAAAAAAGGCTGTTTATCATGTTGATTTTGGCAATGCAAAGCGTATGGATGCAACACTCCGCAATATCTATAACCTCGTAAATTATTACACTACCAATAACATTGAATATGATGTGCGCCTGGTGTCGAATTCCGCCGGAGTGCAGTTCATGATCAAAAACGTGAAAGGTACCAGGTTTGCGGGGAACAAAATATCACCAAAAATCGCCCAGTCAATATCTGAGAGGATGCAGAGCCTGGCAGATGGCTACGATGTCAAGTTTGAGCAGTGTAGCATTACTCTGCAAAGAACCAACATCTCCAAAAACAGACTTAAGCCATTTGTCCGTACTACTCCTTCCGGTCAGGTGCGTATTGTTGAGCTTGAAGGGCTGGGATACGCCTATATCAAGGTGAAATAATCAAGCAGATTTAGGGTCTGTAAGGATGTCTACTGTAAATACAAAAAAGAGTTTTAACTGGCGTATCCGATCCTGGAAAAGCCTAACACCCCACGAGGGGGTATCGGAGTCTACGCTTACCTAGTCCTTATAAATTCTTTTCTAAAAAACGGGTAAGCGTAGACTCCGAGAAAACAATCTGTAAGGTGCTAGAATAATCATCATTAAATAAAGAAAGGAGATTGGGAATGAGAAAAAGTAAGGGAAAAGCCTTGTCCGTCGCAATTATTTTGGCTGCGACTATAGGCGTGTCAGCACCGGTAACATCACAAGCGGCCAATTGGGTTCAACTACAGGGAACGGAAAAGCCGGGAAGCAAGTCGGTAAACTTATGGGGATTTATACAGCCGACATATTTTCAATCAGAGGACAATGTGGATCCTACCGATGATTTTCGTAAAAACGATTTTAATATTCGCCGGGCCCGAGCCGGTATTCGCGGCGTGGTGCCAAAGACCGAGGATAAAATTGACTACTTCTTCCTCGCTGAATTTGGCAGAAACGGCATAACCGAAAATCCTGGCGGTGGCCAGAGCAATTTTGCCGCTCTCACGGATGCCAGCGTCACCTTAAATTACCTTCCCGGTGCCCGTCTCCGCATTGGCCAGTTTAAATTGCCTATCGGGCTTGACGGCTTGCAGGCTATTCATGTCCATAAGTACATCGAATTTTCTGATGTCGTTGATCAGCTGATGTTGGAACGGTTTGGCAAAGATCGGGGCGTGGGGGCTTTTCGTGATATAGGGGTACAGGCCTTTGACTGGTGGAGATTCGGCGACAAAAAAGAATACGAGGTGTCTTACGCTGTGATGCTTGGCAATGGGAACGGCATAAATTCTCAGGATAACGACAAGAAGAAAGATATCACCGCCAAGCTGACCTTTGCCAAAATATTTAATAATTCTAAAGGGCCGCGGCGCCAGGAAGTGCAGGTCGGAGCATGGTTCATGGATGGTAAGAGAACCGGGTATACCTTTGCTGCCGGCGCAAACGGTACATCCACCGAACAAAATCGGAAGCGTTATGGAGTAGACTTGAACTATAATAAAGATTTCGGTAACCGCGGAGCGGGACATATCACTGCTGAGGCTATTTGGGCTAATGGCTGGGTTTATGCGCCCAGTTTTCTGGGTGCTGCTGTTCCTGCCAGCAAAAGATTTTTCACTGAGAACACCTCTGTTTCCGGGCATGGTGTGCCACATGCGGATTTAAAGGCCTTCGGCTGGTATATTGACATGGGTTATCGTCCGCCTGTACTTAATAAAAAACTGGAATTAGATGTCAGATATGCCCAATATGATCCGGATTCCGGCAATGATCTTTCTCGTAATGTGTCACAAAACACTCTGACCCTGGGAACCCAGTATTTTTTCAGCCCCGCAGCCAGGGCTACGATAGATTATGACATCAGAAATAATGACTGGAACGCAACCGTAGATAATCGGATTATGGCCCAGATCACCATACTTTTTAAATAAATTTACCGTTTTGCCTGCCTGCTGGTTGTGGAGGTAGGTTGTTACTGTCCAGCCAGCAGGCAAAACAAGGGTAAATTAAGCTCGTCGTTTATAAAATCTTCCGTCTTTTCGTTTAAGCCTTTCTTTTGTCTGAATTTTTGTTATCCCCCCCCCACTCCTCATCCTGCTTATAAAATTACTTTTCAAGTGGTGCTCTTTGCAGCATCTCCAGTAATAACGCAACCATTTTCGATGCATTTTGCATTCGTTTTTAGCTGCCAGATGAGTAATTTTGAAGTCATTTAAGAATTTTATTATTTAATTACATACTGTTGCGTCATTGAAATTTTCTAGACAAGCACTTTGGCATAAACCTTGAACAAAGGATGTGCGATATAATTGCTCATATCATTGTGAGGGGCATAATTATAAAAGGAGGATAGCAAACTGAATGGATAAAACACGCCGTAATTTCATTAAGGGGCTGGGAGTGGCTGTGACCTCTCTTGCTCTTGTCAACACGACAAAACAGGCTGAGGCCTCAGCGCAAAGCGTTGGGAATGGCGCAGTATGGGGCATGGTTATTGACCTCAGAAAGTGTATCGGCTGCCAGGCCTGCACTGTGGCCTGTTCAACCGAAAATCAAATCCCGATTGGTAAGTTTCGCACCATCGTTTCAACATATGAGGTAGAACGATCGGGCATATCCCGTAGAGTTAATCTGCCACGGCTGTGCAACCATTGTGAGAAACCGGCCTGTACACAGGTGTGCCCTACGCAGGCCACCTATAAAAGGGCAGATGGTGTAGTCGTGGTTGACAACACCATGTGCATCGGCTGCGGTTATTGTATTCAGGCCTGTCCTTATGAAGCTCGGTTTATTAATCCACTTACCCGCACGGCGGACAAATGTACATTTTGTCTGCACAGGATTGAGGCAGGTTTGTATCCTGCATGTGTGGAAACATGTGTAGGTGAAGCCAGAGTCTTTGGGAATTTTAATGACCCTCAAAGTGAGGTTTCAAAGCTGGTCAGTCAATATCCCGTTGGAGTACTCAAGAAGTCTATGGGAACAGAACCCATGGTCTACTACATTGGCTTGGATGAAAGCCTGAGCAGCAGGATTAAGGGTACAGGCGTAATTTCACCAGCTGGAACCCAATCCGATGAGGAGGAGAGCATCTAAAATGGATACCCATATAATTGAACTAATCAGTACTGCGGGTCATGTTCAGTGGAGCTTGACCATTCCGCAGTATTTTTTCTTTACAGGTGTAAGTGCCGCTGCCTTCCTGATTTCATCTTTGACCTATGTTTTTAACAATAAGACCTATGAACCAATTGCCGGGCTGTCCTTAATTGTTGCTTTTACAGTCCTGTTGGCAGCCCCTCTCAACTTGATTGCCGACCTAGGGCAGCCTGGCCGTTTTTACTCTCTTTTCTACCATTTGCACGCCACTTCACCCATGAGTTGGGGTGTGTTTTTGCTCACCTCCTATCCCATCCTCATCAGTCTGGAGATGCTCTTTGTCTTTCGGGCCGGATTTGCGAGAAGGGCTGCCCGAAGTTCTGGTATTTTAAAGTCAATTTATACCTTTGTTGCTCTCGGCAATATAGAGGTGACCCCCGTCACCCAGGAACGTGATCATCGGGTAGGCCGAATCCTGGGCATGATTGGAATACCCGCTGCTCTGGCAGTACATGGCTATACCGGCTATATCCTGGGTGTAGTGAGAGCAAGACCCCTCTGGCACACCTCTCTCATGCCCGTAATTTTTCTCATCTCCGCCATGGTAAGTGGTGTGGCCCTGATGATTTGGCTCACAGCCCTTATGGTGAGGGACAAAAATGGTAAGGTGCCCTGGAAAATCCTGGACGCCCTGGGAATATTATTGGTCTGGAGCATCTTAGGCGATTTGGTGCTTAGGCTCCTCTGGTATTCAATAGGTTTTGCGTACTCCTTTGGTATTTTTCAGGATGCGCTGCCCTATGTTTTTAAGACGCATTTCACCGAGTCTGTTGTTCTGGAGATCGGTCTCTGCCTAAGTTTTCCACTTGTAGTCGCCTTGTTTGGCCCATTGCGAAGGATCAGGCCTTTGTTCCTGTTTACCTCGCTACTGGCCATTTGTGGGGTTTGGCTTTTTCGTTGGGATACGGTTATCGGTGGGCAGGAATTTCCCAAGATTTCAGCAGCTCTTGCCGAATATGTTCCGGCGCTATGGGGACAAAGTGGCATTATGGAGGTTGTTAGCAACTGGGCTATTTGGATTGTGTTCTTTCTGGGATTAACCTGGATTATGCCCTGGAAATCCGAGACTATTGCCGAGTCTGGCATTGTAAGTGAAACCAATATTGAGACTGCGGCCGTTATGGCAAAAGGAGCTATGTAAGTAATGGATAAAACACGACGTAATATAATTAAGGCGGCCGGCCTTGTTGCCTCTCTGGGAGTTTTTGGGCTTGGATACCGTTTTACCCTGAAAGGGGTGGCAAAAGGGTGGTGGGCAGGAGAAAAACCCCCTCATAAATTATACGGCAACGCCCTTGAACCTGAGTATTCAGTTGAACAGAAAACAGGTAATATAAAACTAAATAACAATCAGTATATCTCAAATACCGTGTGTATGGGTTGTGTTAGTTTGTGCGGTGTCAGGCTGCGGGTGGACAAGAAAACCGGCAAAATCCTGCGTGTGGCTGGCAATCCATACCATACGTTATCGGCGGATTTATTTCTGCCTTATGAGACCTCCATCAAAAAGAGTCTCACAAAATTGAGTAGACATAACGAAGACGGCCTGGGCCATAGGGCTACAGCTTGCGGTAGAGGAAACGCCGTTCTTGCTAAGCTCTATGACCCATACAGAGTATTGGTGCCGTTAAAACGAGTCGGCTCCAGAAACTCGGGAAAATTTCGGCCAATTGACTTTGATAAACTTGTCGAGGAGACGGTTGAAGGCGGTAACCTGTTTGTAGGCGAGGGGCATGTGGATGGCTTACGAAAAATCAGGGACCTAAAAACTCCCATTGACCCAAGCCAGCCAGAACTTGGCCCCAAAGCAAATCAACTGGCTATTCTGGCAGGCTTTAAAGAGGGAAGATTGCCCCTGATGAAACGTTTTGGGGTCAATTCATTCGGCAGCATCAACTTTACCGGTCATCGAGGCAATTGTGGTCTGTCAATGAGGGCAGGTTATGCCGCTTTTCTTGGCGACTGGAAAAAATATCCGCACACCAAACCTGATTTTAAAAATACTAAATTTCTTTTGAATATCGGCACTGCCCCCGCCAATGCGGGCAACCCTTTTCAACGTCAGGGTAAATTGGTCGCCAAGGGCCGCAGTGATGGTGATCTCAGATATGTCGTTGTTGATCCTGTCCTGACTAATTCCGACTGCATGGCGGCCTCTGACCGGGTGAAATGGATACCCATTAAACCGGGTACCGACAGCGCATTCTTAATGGCTATTACCCAGTGGATTCTTGAAAATAAAAAATATAACGAGGGCTTCTTGCGGGTTCCTGGTGCCAAGGCGGCAAAAAACGCCAAGGAGCCGAGCTGGTCAAACGCTACTCACTTAGTGGTCACTGCCAAAGACCATCCATTATCCGGCCATTTCCTGCGGGAACCTCATCTTAGCGGCAAGAAAGTAGGAAAAAATGCGGCCTTTATGGTTATTGATGAACAGAACGGTAATCTTACAAGTAATGAGACCTCCCAACGCGCCAATATTTTTTACAGCGGCACAGTGAATATCGGCGGTAAAGAAGTTGAGGTCAAAACATCCATGCAGCTTCTGCTTGAGTCCTCTCAGGGCCAGACTCTGGCTGAATACAGTGAATTATGCGGGGTTCCCGTGAAAACCATTATTGAGACCGCCGACCAGTTCACAAGTTATGGCAGACAGGCGGTGGTTGATTTTCATGGCGGCACCATGCATGCCAATGGATTTTATACGGCATATGGGGCAGCGGTATTGAACTCCATGGTCGGAAACCTTAACTGGAAGGGCGGGGCGTCCAGCGGCGGCGGGCGATATTCGGATTTTGGCAAGGGGCCGAAATACAACTTTCAAAAATTCCCGGGTCATGTAAAACCCAAAGGGGTTCGGATCAGCAGAAGTAAATTTTCTTACGAGAAGACCACAGAGTTCAAAAACAAAAAACAACAGGGCAAGGCCTACCCGGCCGATGCCCCCTGGTATCCCTTTTCGGCGGCAATTCAGTCTGAATATATCCCTTCAGCCATGAATCGCTATCCCTATGGTCTTAAGGCCATGATCATGTGGAATACTAATCCGCTATATGGTCAAGCTGGTCTTTATACGGAGGTAAAGAACAAATTAGCAGATCCTAAAAATCTGCCTCTCATCGTTTCCATAGACCCGTTCATCAATGAGAGTACGGCCTTTGCCGACTATATAGTTCCGGATACGGTACTTTATGAGACTTGGGGCTCAGCCTGGCCCTGGGCCACCCACCTCACCAAGACAAACTCCTTCCGCTGGCCGGCAGCAGAGCCACGGCAGGCCAAGACCAGAGAGGGAGTCCCTGTCTGTATGGAAAGCTACGTGATTGCCGTGGCTAAGCGCATGGAACTTCCAGGCTTTGGTGATCGGGCAATCCCCGATTCCACCGGTGGCATGCATGGCCTGCATAGGCCTGAAGATTTCTTCCTCAGGGTCTTTGCCAATGTTGCCTTTGCTGGCAAACCTGTGCCGGACATCAAAAAGGAAGAATTAAAAATAACCGGTGTTGAACGGCTCATGCCCATGCTAAACAAGGTTCTGAAAAGCAACGAAGCACCTAAAGTCGCATACGCCATGGCAAGAGGCGGTAGATTTGAAGGTTCTGAAAAGGCATATCAGGGGGATCTACTCACTCATCGCTACAACAAACCTGTCCAGGTCTACAATGAAAAGGTAGCCTTGACCCGCAATAGCCTGACCGGTGAACGTTTCTCTGGTGTTCCTGTCTGGCACGCCCTGGCCTTTGCCGATGGCAGCCCTCTTGAAGAGACATACAAGGCCTCAGAATGGCCATTCTCCATCGTTTGCACCAAATCACAACTTCAGTCGTCTCATTCCATTGGCGCAAAAAGACTGCGGCAGATTCACAAGGAGAACGCCTTTATCATTCACCAAAAAGATGCCGACAGACTTGGCTTGAAGAGTGGTGATTATGTGAAGCTTGTAACCCCTGGTGGCGCAGCCAAAGGCAAGGCAGATATACGTAGCGGTATAGCACCTGGGGTTATTGGCATAGAGCATGGGTTCGGTCATTGGGGACTTGGCGCTCGAACCACGACCATAGATGGTAAAACGATTAATAGTGAGAAGGCCAGAGGAGCTGGAATTGCCCATAACCTCCTGGGTATTGCTGACATCAAAAGGAAAAATGTGTCCACTCTGGGCGACATGATCCTTGGTTCAAACGCCAGACAAGGAATACCTGCACGACTGGAGAAGATATGAATACCGGCCAATTGAACAGAGAGGAATTGGAGGCCTGGGCCGATCTGCTGGATTTTGCTGCGGACTTGTATCTAAATGAGCCAAACTCTGAACGTTTGGCAAGTTGCCAGACTGCAGGTAAGCAGTTAGCCGATATTTTCCCTGAAGAATCATTCCCGGAGATGTTTGCTCTGCCTGAAACGGTATCTATGGGCGAAGTTCTGCAAGAGTATTTTGATCTCTTTTTTGTTCCTGTTTCGGGTAGTTACCTCTCCCCTTTTGAAGCCGCTCACAGAGAAAAAGATCTGGCACCGGAAGTGCCGGTATTAATTGGCCACCTTTATGCGGAAGCGGGCTTTGAGCCTAAAAGGTTAGCGATTACTTCATATATGCAATCGCTTAACCGGCCGGATCATATAGGTTTTGAAATGGCTTTTCTGGCTCGCCTCCTTAATTCAGCGCTAATCTTTGTGGCAGACGGAGATTTAAAACAGGCGCAGGTACTCCATGATACCGCCATATCCTTTCACTCAACGTATCTAGGCAGGTGGTCATCGCCTTTTGGCAAGAAGCTTGAGGAAACAGCCAAATCCAATCTTTACAGGGGGCTTGGTGGTCTTACTCAATTTGTTAATCGTGAGTTCGCCAGCGCCTATCATCAACTACAAAATTAGTGAAACCTGATGGACTGCTATTTATACCTTCATGGGTAAACAGTCCATCTTAACAATTAAAATGGCTTGGTAGACAGTCCTCCTATATCTCGTAGAGTTCGCAAAGATAATGTTTAAAAAAACAATTAGTACCTTACGGATTGTTTTCTCGGAGTCCGCGCTTACCTGTTTTTTAGAAAAGGATTTATAAAGTACTAGGTAAGCGTAGACTCCGATACCCCCTCGTGGGGTGTTAGTTATTCTGCGTCATCTTTGTCTTGTAAAGAATAAAAAGAGGGCTTTTACTATGCCATAAACTTAACAAAAGGAGAAACATGCAAATCTCAAAGAAGTTAACACTCGTTTTTATGTTTATTGGAATATTTGCTTTTATCGGCAGCTTTTCAATGGTTTTTGCCGGGCAAAGTTCCGCAGACGTTATAACTAATACGGGAGTATTAGTTAAATCGGGGGACTATGAGCAAGCTGTAGAAGAATTACAGAGTGCAATCAAGGCCCATCCTGAAGATGAATCACTGTGGGAGGCCTATAATGCCGCCACTGGCAAGGGCTATGTAGCTGAATCGGCAGCTAATGATATACACTGGGCTCCAATGAAAGCTAATAGATTTGTGGCAGATGTGGTGCTCAAGAAAAAAATCGCTTTAGTAGATGTAAGAAGTCCGCTTGAAACAGCTGTATGGTATCCCAAAAGCAGATTATTTGATACTTTTCTTATCCCACTACCACAAGTGCCCTCACGCCTACATACAATTCATCCTGAAAAATATGATGAAGTAGTTTTTCTATGTCCGACAGGCACCAGAGCCGCATCATCCAGCTTGATGGCTGGGATGATGGGATACAAAAATGTCTATTTTTTAAAAGGAGGCTATAAGGTATTGACTGGTCTTACCGGAGGGATATATCACAAGACGGAAAAGAAGTTGCTCAGTGAAGGTAAAATAAAAGGGCACACCTTGCCTCACTGATAGGCTGATTGATTCATTGTTAAGAAAAGTTATTGATAATAAGCAAACATGCTCCGGGGATGGCGGCTCAGTTTTCCTCCCCGGACATTATCATGCTTTCTATTCCCAGAAAGCCTCCTAGTATTGCTATAGGGTTTGTTTGGCAATCTTGGCGCACCTCGCCGATGGTGCTTCTTCCTGTTTCTAGCCATACGCCTCTTCTGGCGTTTCACCCTCTTTCGAAAAGATCAGCCAGCCTGATTACATAGCAACCACAGCGGGGCATGGTGAATGCTCTGACTGTATTGGGCCTCTGCCCCTCCGCTCCAACCCCCCTTAGTAACGGTGTTTTTAAGCAACGCAGGCAGACGTCTTATTTTTTTCATTGGTGATCTTCTATCTCCAAATAAGAAGATCGATATTTATGAAAGTGCTATTTTTTTTTCATTACCGCATGACACCAATCAAAAAAAAGATTAGGTTTATAAGCTAGATGTAAACTTGCTTTTTTGTCAAGATGCTCTCATTGAACAGTTATTTAACAGGGTAATGTCCATTTGTAGCCCTCCCTGAATAGCTACTTATTTTTAATAACTTTTTTAGGAGACAAAATGAAACTTCATAAAAATGCTTATCTGTTAGTTTTATTGTTTGCCATGCTTACTCTTAGCCAGAGCAATGTGTCTGCTAGTGAATCGTCTCAAATCCCGGCGCCGCCACTGAACTATCCCCAGGGCGAGTTAGGTGAAATGGTGAAACTGGGAGAAAAGCTTGTAATGGAAACAAACACCCAGCCATTAACAAAAGCCTATGTCGGTAATGACCTGAAATGCACATCCTGCCACCTTGAAGGCGGTAAAAAACCAAACAGAGCTTCCACCTTTATCGGTACGGCAGCTAATTTTCCGTCTAAAGGACCGCGGGAAAAAACTATCCTGACATTGCAAGACAGAATTTTAAATTGCTTTATGAGAAGTATGAGTGGGACGAGGCCGCCGGTCGGCAGCAAACCCGCAATTGCCATGACGGTTTATATCACTTGGTTATCAAATGGACTTCCAGTGTCTATGCTGACGGACAAACCAGTTTCTAAGTTTAATCGTCCCTTTCCTAACAAGGCTATAAAACCGTTTGTAAAGAAAGCAGATCTTAAGAGAGGTGCTGTTTTGTATAAAAAAAGATGTGCTGTTTGCCATGAGAGTGACGGACAGGGGGATGGTTATGATAACCCGCCCCTCTGGGGAAGCAAATCTTACAATAAAGGGGCCGGCTTAGCGAATGATCTTAAATTGGCTACTTGGTTGCAGTATAACATGCCGTTGGGCGAAGAAAACCTGACTAATATGGAGGCTGCTGATATTGCCAGGTTTGTTAATTCTCAATTACGAGCAGATTTTAATTTGCGGGAAAGATTGCCCCAAAAAGGAAAAATGGGGGTTTATAACGGCCAAATAAAATAATATTGTTCAGCCAGCGGGAAGTTTCAAACACTCAAAGGGATTTCCCTCCACTTTAAGCGATCTTATAAATAATGTACCCCAATAAATATTGATAAAATACAAGCGCCTAACCAACCATACCTATCTAGCCACAGCAAGATTAAGCAGGGTAGGATCAATATTCCAAGGAGGCAATGCCTCAAAATCCTTCAGTGTTGACGCAGTTGGCAACTTCTCACCAAACAAAACATTGGAGGCCTTTGATTTTACGTTCAATCTGGTAATTGACAAAAAACTGATTATGGATTTAGCAACATGCCTATTCATGAATGAAAACGTCTCGGCCCTTATTGCTGTCCCCTGCGGGACAGGGAAATGCCATATTGCACAGGCTATTGGCCATTGTGCGGTTAGAATAGAAAAAGATGTTCTTTTTACAACTCAAGTAAAGATGCTTGGCCAATTGCATGCCGCCAAAGCGACAAACACTTACGATCGCAAACTAAAGGCATTTGTACGAGCCGACCTTCTCATTAACGATGATTTTGGCCTTAAGCCTCTGCAATCTCCCCAAGATGAAGACCTTCATGCTGTTATAGCTGGACGTTATGAGCGACGTTCTGCAATTGTTACAAGTAACCTTGACTTTGATGAATGGGACGATGCTTTCCCAAATAAAATACTTGGTGCAGCAACTCTTGACCGTCTTCGATATGGGGCATATAGAATTGTATTGGACGGTAAAAGTTACAGGGAACCAAAACCGCTCTTATCATCTAAAAAAACACCATTGAAAACAAGGCGAAAAAACGCTAATAATTAACCCTTTTGGAAGCCCTAAAGTGGCCACTAAAAAGTGGCTCCATTAGGGGGCGGACATGGGTGGCTTTTTTAAGGCGGTCAGTGACAATTTTATAAGGTTTAGTGTACCGACCATGCTATTCACCGATCTTTTAACTGAATCTTTTTGTTACTATCGGCCTGGTATACTGTTTTACCCCGAGTTGCAACTCGGGGTAAAACAGGCTTGTTATATCTTAATTTACTACCCAACAAAGTTAAAAACTATTTCTATTGGAGATTTTCTTTTGCGTTGTGCTAAATTGAATCCTATAGGTTACAAAAAGCATATCACTAATAAAGCATTTCTATTCTTGCCCACATAAACGCAGAGAGTGAAATTTATGAATCCGGTTGATACAGAGCATATTAGATGTCATTTAAAAGCTGCTTATAATCTTGAGACAGAACAAATTGAGCTGATGGTGGCCAGTATTAGGCAGTCTTTGAACCTGGAGTTTGAGAAGATTGATGAGGCCCTTACTCAAAACGATGTGACTATTTTATGGAAAGCGGCCCACAGTATTAAAGGAGCTCTTTTAAACGCCGGCTTTAATGATTGGGGCGGCTTTGCACGAAAAATAGAAGTGTCAGCTAAAAATGAAGAAGATGCAGACTATGAAGGACTCTTTAAAGAACTCAAGAATGGGTTGAGTGGCATTCTATGACAATTGCTTAACTTCCACCTGTTGCTAGGAGGCTGTCCGAGAATAGAGAGCCTACTGCAGGTAA
>CAYSXD010000042.1:0-12396 GCA_964434925.1 uncultured Spirochaetaceae bacterium | reverse complement strand
GTTTCAATAACAATGAGGCCGAGGGGAAGCAGCATATCCATACTGAGAGCAGCATCTTCTGAAATATCGAGTATATAGACAATATCCTCTCTGTGATTGACTGAACCACGGGTAAATTCGAGGATTTGATGGAGGTAGAGTTTTAGATTTATATGGTCCGATTCGGTACTTTCAATAAGTTTTTCATTTATCAATGAAATCGCATAAACACGTCTTTCAAGATTGTCCAGGAGATTCTCATGATAACGGTCATAGAGTTTATCCCCCTGCATATGTATCAAAGCCAGAATAATGGAAAGGTTGTTCTTAACCCGGTGAGTAATTTCACGGGTAAGAATCTCCTGCACCTGTATAGACTGCTGCAGGCTTTTCTCCGCTTGTTTCCGTTTGTTTATTTCCCTCCTCGCATCATCAAGAAGCTTTGAATTGTGAATTGCTACAGTAACAAAGCTAAGGAGGGGCTTCAGCTTTTCTATATCAGTTTCATTAAAGGTATTGGGTTTATCACTGTCAAGAAAGAGCACTCCGATAACGGTACCATTGTGGATGAGCGGGGCAACAAGTGCGGAACGAATAAAAGCCGTTTCCTTAAACGTCCTCCATTCGGGATCGCTGCGGGTATCGGAAATAATTTCTATTTCTTTCCGTTCAAGAATGTATGGCGCCTTGCCTGTTTCAGCGATATCAGCGGTAAAGGTTGACATGAAGTCCTGTGCCCCATACTTTTCATATCCATTCCAGCTTAAAATTTCGAGCATGCCGTCAGTATCAAGCATGATACTTGCACACGAATAAGGAATAATTTTATTAATTTGATTAAGAACTGTATCAAGTATGTTGTTCAGTTCGGTTTCTGAGATAATCGAAATGGCTATTCTTTTAAGAGCAATGTAGAAGTTCCGGTTATTGAAATACTCTTCTGCGAGTTCTTCATAGGTTGACGGCAAAGTATTATATTGTTTATTTTCTTCCATTTTCCCCTCGTTAAAAAATCAGTTTCTTTAAAATATAATCCTTTTTTCTCCATTTTGCACTGACTTTAACCCTTAAATCCAGATATACCTGATAGGGGAATACCCGTTTTAATTCCTTCTGGGCGGCTTTTCGAATAGCTCTTATTCCTTCGCCTCCTTTGCCTACAACAATCCCTTTCTGGCTTTCTTTTTCCACCATAAGGAAAGCCCGTATCCACCCCTTTGACCCGTCTTCTGAAATTTCCACATCTGAAATCTCTACATAAATGGAATGGGGAATTTCATCCTTTACACGGTTTATTGCCTTCTCCCGTATTATTTCAGCCATTCTAAATTCAGCAGGCTGGTCTGTGTAAAATTCTTCCGGGTACATTTGGTTCCCCTCGGATGCCATTGAGAAAAGAGTTGTTTTAAGTTCCTCTATCCCGGAACCTGTGTAGGCGGAAGTTTTTACAATTTTACATTCGGGAAGCATTTGCTGAATTCTGTTCCATGCAGTTTCAATTCCCCTGCTTTTCAGGTCAATCTTATTTAATACAACAACTGTTTTATGCTGGAGGGGAGTAAATAACCTGATCAGGCGAAGTTCCTCATCACCAATTTCTCTCGCTGAATCAATAAGATAAATCAGGAGATCACTTTCGTCCAGAGACGAAATGGATATATCTTTGAGATGCAGATTGAGTTTTTTATCAGACATGTGATAACCGGGGGTATCGATAAATATTAACTGCCCCCGTTTTTCAGTAAGGATCCCACGTATCTTATTCCGGGTTGTCTGGGGAGTTGGTGCAACAATGGATACCTTCCTGCCGCATAATTTATTTAAAAGAGTACTCTTCCCGGAAGAAGGTCTTCCTAAAATTGAGATAAACGATGATTTCATACCTCATAGTGTCGTAAAACCATATTAAGAATCAAGACTAAATTTGAAAATTCCACTTTTCTTTACCTCTTTAAATATGTATACTTTGTTTTAATAGGAGATTGTGTACATATGCGTTTTGATGAAAAAGAAGAAAAAAAAGGGAAAAACAAGGACACTTCTGAGGATTTTTCCGAGAAAATGATGAAAACAAGGACTATCCTGCTTTCCGGTGAAGTAAATAAAGAGTTGGCTGAAAAAGTTGTGAAACAATTACTGCTTTTGGAGGCGGAAGGGGATGATCCCATAAAGGTATTTATTGATTCTCCCGGAGGAGATGTTGATGCGGGATTTGCTATTTTTGATATGATGAGATTTGTGAAGCCGGATGTTTATACTATTGGTATGGGGCTGGTTGCCAGTGCCGGTGCACTGATATTGCTTGCGTCACCAAAAGAACGGCGTATTGGACTGCCGAATTCCCATTATCTTATCCACCAGCCGTTAAGCGGAATTCGAGGTGTTGCGACCGAGATTGAAATTCACGCGAAAGAGCTCGAAAAGCTTCGGCAGAAACTTAATGAGCTTATAAGTAAGGAGACAGGGCAGGATCCTGCGAAGGTTGAACAGGATACAGACCGCGACTACTGGATGAATGCCAATGAAGCGCTTACCTACGGGCTTCTTTCGAAGGTAATTATCAAGAGAGAAGAGCTAATAGTATAAAAGTTTAAAAATTATCCTGCTTTGTTGAATCAGGAGAACCTTTTCGCTTGTATTAAGGAGTATGATACAAAACGGAAAGGTTTTTTTTATTCTCAAACGAACGAGTGAAGCGGACCAACTTGTTGGTACTGTTTTCGAGAGAGTGCAGAGAACGAAGGGTAAAATACCCCGCAGCTTGCTGCGGAATAGGCCGCAAAAGCGGCCTGGGTCCAGGGCTTGCCCTGGGGTATTGATACCTTTCATTTTAAGTGTAATTATTGTTTTCTCAGGGAGCAGGTGTTCTCTCCCACTCAATTCAGGAATGGAGGACACGCTCAGGATACTTTCTTATAATGTTGAGAATATCTTTGATGCGGTTGACGACGGCTCTGAATATAGCTCATTCGATCCGGGAAAAGGAGATTGGAATGAAGCACTTTATCATTCACGGCTGTTGAATCTTGCGGAAGTGATCAAAACTTCATGTAAAGGCGGGCCGGACATAGTCGCCCTGCAGGAAATTGAAAACGAAAGAGTTGTACATGATCTTGTTTCTTTTTATTTAAAAGGAATGGGATATGAATACACCGCGGTAACCGGAAAGGTGGGTTCTGCTGTACAGGTAGGTGTTATAAGCCGGATTTCTTTTGATTCAGTACGCACTCACGATATTTATAGTGATGGAATGGTAATGACCCGTCCTCTGCTGGAAGTGGCAGTAACAACAAAATCCGGTACCCTTTACCTTTTTAACAACCACTGGAAGTCACGAATAGGAGGGGGTAGAGAAACAGAACCCGTCCGGATCCTTGAATCGTCTCTTATCAGGGGACGGCTTAAAGAGCTGGTTAAAGAAAATCCTGAGGTGGAAGTACTTGTTATTGGTGATTTAAATGAAAATTATGATGAGTATGAAAGATACGGATGCGCATATAGAACAGCTTTACTTCCTTTAAGCAGGCTTTCTGATTATCCCGGAGATGAAAGTTCACTCTTTATTTCAGGTAGTCCGGAGGAGCTGAAAGCAGATTCCTCTGCCTGGCTTCTGTATGATCCCTGGGTTGAAAAATCGAATGGTGAGGGCTCCTATTTTTATCGGGGAGCCTGGGAAACCATTGATCATGCTCTTATTGGTTATGGTTTGATGGATGGGAAAGGGTATTCTTTTTTGGATTTTTCAGTAGTGAGGCTTCCCTTTATACTCACCCGCAACGGGACCCCTTTCGGGTGGAGTACATCAAGAGGTACAGGATATTCCGACCATCTGCCAATTCTTGTTACCATTGAGTACTAAAAGAAACTCAAAATTGATTTCCAGGATTCATGTTATGGCGAAAGGAGTAAGGCTGTATCATGCCTTTATCTCTTCGCCTCCGGGATTGAGATCAAGAGTATTTATCTGATAAAAAAGATGTTCCAGCTCCAGTGCAATATTAACGTTTTGAATTATGCAGGGGGGGTCACACTGGAATTTACTACATTTGAGTTCAACGGGGGCAAAATTTAAAACTCCCCGAATTCCTGCTTCAATCATGGTATCCAGTACCCGTGATGCCTCCACGTCCGGAACAGCAATAACACCTACTTTAATGGCGTTATCTTTAATAAAATCATGAAGTTTTTCCATACCCAAAACAGGTACTTTTGACGGGTTATTTACCTGTTCTGGAAATTGATCGAAACCCGCTACAACGGTTAAATCATCAGATGAGAAACCATTGTACTGCATAAGCGCTGTTCCGATCCTTCCACACCCAATTATAACAACATGCTGCGGTACATTACCACCAAGAATCCGGTCAAACTCCTCCACAAGCATGTCAATATTATATCCACCTCTTTTATTACCGGATAAATGAAGGATTGAGAAATCCTTTCGAACAAGCGCGGGAGTAACCCCGATGGCATCGCCCAGGTTATTTGAAAAAACCTTTTCAAATCCAAGACCTTTCAGCTTGTGTATAAGACGTTTATATTTGGTTAATCGGAGTATAAAATCTTTATTCATTGGTAAACTCTCTCTTCTAAACAGGTTTTCTTCTTTTAAAGCTCGAACTATAGACATTCTACCTCATTTATTGATAAATGTAAATAAATATTTTCATAAATTGTATTTAAATACTGTAGTTAGAGGAAAATATTATGAACTATAAAAATAATAATGATTTATATTGCGTTAGCAATAATATTATAACTTAATAATAATAAATAATTATTTAAAAACTTTATTAAAAATACTAAATGTTATTTAATGAAAATGAAAGTACGTATTCAGTAGTAAGATAATTCTTGGCTAACAACCCTCAATTATGTTATACTTACCGGGACTCCCGCTAGCATTGGCTGCAGGGTTTTAAACAGATGGTAAACAGGAGGCATAATGCAGATATACATTCCGGATAATCCACAGTACAGAGAACTGAAAGAATATATAAAGAATGAAAAGAATAAAAAGGGTCCCCTTATAAAAATCCTGCACAAAGCTCAGGATATTTTCGGTTATCTTCCGAAAGAAGTTCAGTTTTTTGTAGCTAAAGAGCTGAATGTTCCCAAGAGCAGTGTTTATGGAGTTATAACGTTTTACAATTTCTTTTCCACGAAACCAAAAGGAAAGAATGAAATTAATGTGTGTCTTGGGACTGCATGTTATGTTCGCGGAGCGGATAAAGTTCTCTCAATGCTGGAAGACGAGTTGAAAATTTTAAATGGAGAAACAACTTCAGATAACGTATTCTCCTTAAACACCGCACGGTGTTTTGGTGCCTGTGGTCTTGCTCCGGCAGTAATGATTAATAAAGAAGTTTACGGGCATGTTGACAGGAAAAAAATAAAAAAAATGCTGGCGGAATATCAAAACACCAGAGGATAAGGAGTTTAGTAATGAATTTGGAAGAGCTCAGAAAGCTGAGAGAAAAAGGTCAGCGTGATATGATGCAGAGGTCAGATACATCAAAATTCAGAATTGTTGTAGGAATGGGTACTTCCGGAATTGCTGCCGGCGCACGTGAAGTGCTTACATCTTTTATTGATGAATTAAATTCGAAGGAAGTCAAAGACGTTATTGTTATGCAAACCGGCGAAAAAGGCTACAGTTCCAGGGAACCGGTGGTGGAAGTTTTTGAAGAAAATAAAGACCCCGTTCTCTATGGTAATATTAATGCGGAAAAAGCAAAGCAAATTGTGAACGCGCATATTATTAATAATAACATAATTAAAGATTATCAAATTACATATATAAAATAGGAGGTAACATGGCTACTGTTCCGAAATTGGATGTACTCATTTGCGGTGGTGCTTCCTGTATCTCAAATCATTCTCATACTATAAAGGATAAAATATTTGAGGAAATTAAAAAAAATGGAATAGAAGAAGATATACGGGTTATTGAAACAGGATGCATGGGACCGTGTGAACTGGGGCCGGTAATGCTTGTCTACCCGGATAAGGTGTTTTATCAGAGATTGAAACCGGAAGATGTTGAAACGATTGTTAAAAATCATTTTATCAAAGGTCGTCCTGTGAAAGAAAAAGTTCTTGTTTCAGAGACTACCCGGGCTATTATCGAAAAAAAGAAAGGTGAAACGGATTTCTTTAAAAAACAAATAAAAATTGTTCTCTCGAATTGTGGAAGGATAGATCCTGAAAATATTGAAGAATATATCTCTGAAAATGGATATACTGCCCTGGGACAGGTTATTACCTCTTCAAATTCTGATGAAGTCATTGAAACGATAAAGAAATCAGGATTAAGGGGCAGGGGAGGTGGAGGGTTTCCAACGGGAAGAAAATGGGAATTTGTAAAAAATGCGGTAAACGATCAGAAATATGTTGTCTGTAATGCCGATGAGGGTGATCCCGGAGCATTTATGGACCGGTCTGTTCTTGAGGGGGATCCTCACTGTATTATAGAAGGGATGAGTATTGCAGCGTATGCTGTAGGTGCGAATAAAGGGTATGTGTATATTCGGGCGGAATATCCTCTTGCAATAAAAAGGCTGGAGTATGCTCTTGATGAAGCCCGGAAATACGGTTTTTTGGGAGAAAATATTTTTGAAACAGATTTTTCATTCGACCTTGAGATACGTATTGGTGCAGGAGCCTTTGTCTGCGGAGAGGAGACGGGACTTATAGCATCAATTGAGGGGGGGCGGGGGAACCCCAGGCCGAGACCTCCCTTTCCGGCAATTTCCGGTCTTTGGGGAAAACCAACGCTATTAAATAATGTGGAAACCTATGCCAATATCCGCCATATTATTCTTAAAGGGTGGGAATGGTATTCTTCAATTGGGACCAAAACAAGTAAGGGAACAAAAGTTTTCGCGTTGTCAGGAAAAATCAAAAATACCGGTCTTATCGAAGTTCCCATGGGTACAACGCTTAGGGAATTGATTTTTGATATAGGGGGCGGAGTTCCTGACGGCAAAAAATTTAAAGCCGTTCAGCTTGGCGGGCCTTCAGGCGGATGTGTTCCGGAGGAATATCTCGATACCCATATAGATTATGAAACACTTATTGAGCTGGGTGCCATGATGGGTTCCGGTGGTGTTATTGTTATGGATGAGGATACCTGTATGGTTAATACCGCACGGTTTTTCCTTGATTTTACCAAAAGCGAATCGTGTGGGAAATGTGTTCCCTGCCGTGTAGGACTCGTGCAGCTGCATGCTATGCTGGATAAAATAGTAAAAGGTAATGGTGAGCTGGAGTATCTGGATAAACTGGAAATGCTCTGTTATACGGTAAAAAAGACATCTCTCTGTGGCCTGGGACAAACAGCTCCCAATCCTGTTTTATCCACTCTGCGCTACTTTAAAGATGAGTATCTGGAACATATACAGGATCACCGGTGCAGAGCAAAGGTATGTGCAAATCTTGTAACCTACACAATTATTGAAGACACGTGCCGTAACTGTGGAATTTGTGCGAAAAATTGCCCGGTTGATTGTATTTCAGGAGACAAGAAGGTGCCGTATATTATAAATCAGGACATCTGTACCAGCTGTGGAACATGCTATGATGTTTGCCCTTTTGATGCAATCACAACGGAATCTTAGGCTTGAGGAACTGGTATGCAAGTGGAAGATGTTTTTGACAAATATGAGGGTAAAGAGGAGAATTTATTGTATATTCTCCATGAAATTCAGAATAATACCACGGATAATTGTCTCAATGATAAGGATTTAAAGAAAGTCGCGGAGTTTTTAAAAATACCACTTTCCCGGGTAAATGGCGTTGTGAGTTTCTATACTATGTTTTCCAGACAAAAAAGAGGAAAATATGTAATACGATTGTGTCAGTCTCCGCCTTGTTTCATTAAAGGTTCGGTAAATATTTCCGAGATTATACAAAAAAATCTGGAAATATATGAAAAAGAAACAACAGAAGATAGACTTTTTAATCTGGAGTTTTCCAGTTGCCTGGGAATTTGTGGTCTGGCACCGGCAATGATGGTAAATGATGATGTCTATGGAAATCTTACTGAAGAAAATGTTATTGAAATTTTAAATAAATACAGAAGCCTGGAGGATTAAATGGGGAAGTTGATAACCATAAAAATAGACGATAAAGAGATTAAGGCTGAAGAAGGAGCAAATCTGCTCCGGACTGCCAGAGATGCCGGGTTTGATATTCCGGGATTATGTTATTACGACAAAGTTTCCCCATCCGGGGCATGCCGGCTTTGCCTGGTGAAAATTGAAGGGATGAGAGGGCTAACTGCTTCCTGCACGGTATCTGTACGGGACGGTATGGAAGTTACCGCTTTTGATGATGAGCTTGAGAACAACAGAAAAGCGATTGTAGAACTTTTAATTTCAGAACATAAACTCGGCTGTATGACGTGTGAGGTGGATTCAAGCTGTGGGTTGGAAGATCTTGCCTATCGGTATGATGTGACTGTTGATAATCTTCCTTTTCCTGTGAGACTGGAAAATAAAGAGGTTGAATCGTCTTCTCCTGTTATTTTATACGATCCAAACAAATGTATTATCTGTGAGAGGTGTGTAAAGGCTTGTTATGAAATCCAGGGTAAGGGAATCTTAAGTTTTGCTGAACGCGGTATCGATACGTACGTCTCTACGGATCTTGGGGGGCTGTGGGTTGATTCTGACTGTGACGGGTGTGGTGAGTGCATTCAGGCATGTCCTGTTGGAGCTCTTGTCGCAAAACCATCAATCGGGAAAGCACGAAAGTGGGAACTGACTACAGAGGAAACGATCTGTCCCTACTGTGGGGTCGGATGCAGAACGTCAGTTGAAATGAAGGGAAATGAAATAATTCGGATAAACGGTGCTGATGGTCCGGCGAATAATGGCAGGCTCTGTATTAAAGGCCGGTTCGGTTATGAGTATCAGATGAATGACAGTCGCCTTACAACTCCCCTGATTAAAGAAAAGGGAGAATTCAGAGAGGCTTCCTGGGAAGAGGCGCTTGATCTGATAGCTGCCCGTCTTAGTAAAATTAAAGATACATACGGTAGTAATGCTCTGGCGGGGCTGGCATCCGCCAGGTGTACGAATGAAGATAACTATGTTTTTCAAAAGTTTATAAGGGCAACACTTGGTACAAACAATGTGGACCATTGTGCGCGTCTCTGTCACGCAAGTACGGTGGCCGGACTTGCCAGGGCTTTCGGCAGCGGCGCAATGACCAATTCCATAAAAGAATTTGAGTTTGCTGACTGCATTCTTGTAACAGGCTCCAATACCACGGAAACACATCCCGTTATTGCAACGTATATAAAAAATGCCGTTCTCAACCATGGAGCGAAACTTATTGTTGTTGATCCCCGTAGGATAGATCTTGTTAAATATGCTACCCTCTGGCTTCGGCAGCAAAATGGTACTGATGTCGCCTGGTTAAACGGAATGATGAATGTTATTATTAATGAGGGGCTGGCTGATGAGGAATTTATAAAATCCCGGACAGAAGGGTATAATGATTTTAAAAAAGTTGTTGTAGAATATACGCCGGAGAGAGCTGAAGAAATTACCGGAATCCCAAAGGAACAGATTATTGAAGCTGCAAGGATCTATGGAAACTCAAAAAATGGTTCAATAGTGTTCTCTATGGGGATTACCCAGCATATTACCGGAACGGATAATGTGCTTTCTGTTGCGAATCTGGCCATGCTTACCGGAAATGTTGGGAAGCTTTATTCAGGAGTAAATCCTCTTCGGGGTCAGAACAATGTCCAGGGAGCCTGTGATCTGGG
Source organism: uncultured Spirochaetaceae bacterium (assembly GCA_964434925.1). Taxonomy (GTDB): domain Bacteria; phylum Spirochaetota; class Spirochaetia; order B11-G9; family B11-G9; genus S145-15. The sequence continues at coordinate 2,639 of CAYSXD010000042.1, read as the reverse complement.
CGGTTTACCGAATGTGTATCCCGGATATCAGAAAGTGACAGACCCTGCGGTAAAGGCAAAGTTTGAATCGAAATGGAATACCTCCCTGGATGACAAAATAGGCCTGTCTGTTACTGAGATGATGGACGGCGCGGGAAACGGTACGGTGAAGGCACTGTACATCATGGGAGAGAACCCCATGGTGAGTGACCCGAACCTGAATCATGTTGAGAAATCACTCGAGAAACTGGAGTTTCTTGTTGTTCAGGATATTTTTAAAACAGAGACGACACAGTACGCTGATGTAATTCTGCCTTCGTTTAGCAGTTATGAAAAATCAGGAACCTTTACCAATACGGAACGTAGAATTCAGCTTATTAATCCGCTTCTTGATCCTCCCGCAGGCACGAGAGATGACTGGCAGGTACTACAGGATTTATCCAACAAAATGGGTTATTCTATGAAATTTTCGAATGCAGAAGAAATAATGGAGGAAATTTCTGATATTTCTCCCATTTACGGAGGGATTCATTTTAAACGACTGGGAACAGACGGTCTGCAATGGCCATGTAAGACGGATGATGATGAGGGAACGCAGTTTCTGCATAAGGGTACCTTTGCCCGGGGACTTGGCCATTTTTCTCCGGTAGATTTTATTCCACCTGCAGAGCTTCCCGATGAAGAATACCCCTTTATGCTCAGTACAGGAAGAATTCTTTATCATTATCATACAGGAACGATGACAAGAAAGGTTGGTGTTTTGAATTCTTTTGAATCGGGGCCTTATGCTGAGATCAGTCCGGATATTGCACAAAAGTGTAATGTCAGCGAAAATGATGACATACGGGTTACTTCAAGACGGGGGACAATTGTGACAAAAGCGAGAATTACTGATAAGGTGGCACCTATGTCCGTTTTTATTCCGTTTCATTTTGCCGAAGCTGCCGCAAACAGACTGACAAATGATGCTCTCGATCCTATCGCAAAGATCCCGGAACTGAAAGTTGCAGCATGTAAAATTGAAAAAGCATGAAGGTAAAGTATGGAGATTTACAATCACTATATCCTTTTCAATATTGATGACTCGTCTGTTGCCAATGGTGTTAAGGAGTTTGAGGAGATCTTTAAAAAACGACTTGGAATTTCCAAAATTGATACAAGTGTAAAAGTTCTTGAAACCGGTACCTCAGGGGTTGAGGGAGTTGGAATCAGTATGGTTGTTTATCCGGGGAAAATCCATTACGCGAATTTGGCTGTTTCCGATATAGATGAAATTATACAGGAACATCTTCTAAAAGGGCGTGTTGTTTCACGGCTGACTATTGAACCGATTGCTGAGAGGCTTGAATTTTCCGGAATGAATCCTCAGGATATAAGGCTGCAGAACAGAATTGTTCTCTCCGGAAGCGGGGTTATAGATCCCGAGAATATTAATGAATACTTTGCCGTACGAGGGTATGAGGCGGTTGGTAGTATTCTGGAGGATAAACGTTCAGGGGAAGATATTATAGATAGTATAAATGCTTCCGGGTTGAAAGGAAGAGGCGGAGCCGGTTTCCCAACAGGATTAAAATGGGAGATTACCCGGAAAACAGAAGCGGAGAAAAAATACATTATATGTAATGCTGATGAAGGTGAACCGGGTACGTTTAAAGACAGGCTGATTCTGGAAGGGAATCCCCATCTTGTTATCGAGGGAATGCTTATAGCCGGTTACGCGGCGGGAGCGGAGAAAGGATATATCTACATCAGGGGGGAGTACGATCTCTCCATTAAAAGAATGGATAAGGCTCTTTCCGATGCGTATGCGTTTCATCTGCTGGGAAATAATCTGTTTGGTAGCGGATTTTCTTTTGACATTGAAATAAAAAAAGGTGCCGGAGCGTACGTCTGCGGAGAGGAGACAGCATTAATTGAATCCCTCGAGGGGAAAAGAGGAATTCCGCGGCTAAAACCACCGTTTCCGGGTACCCATGGACTATGGGGATATCCAGCCATTATTAACAATGTAGAAACCCTTGCAAATATTGCCCCGATAGTTTTGAATGGTGCGTCATGGTTCAGGTCTTTCGGAACGGAAAGCTGTCCGGGAACGAAGGTTTTTACCATTCTCGGTGATGTGCGGTACACTGGTGTTGTTGAACTTCCGATGGGTGTTACGCTGCGTGAAATTATTTACGGGTTTGGCGGCGGCATTAAGAAAAATCGGAGTTTTAAGGCTGTCCACCTCGGTGGAAGTGCCGGTGCTGTTTTTGATGAATCCATACTGGATGTTCCGCTGGATTACGATACGGTAAAAGAATATGGGGGAATGCTCGGAAGCGGGGCTGTTCTTGTCTTAAGCAATACGGTAAACATGAGGGCCTATCTGGAAAATGTACTGCTTTTTTTTAAACATGAATCCTGTGGAAAATGTGTTCCCTGCCGGGTTGGAACGTCACAGCTTTATGATATGGCGAAGGCATTAGACACTTCTGACAAAAAAAGTGAAATCCTTGCGAAGATGGACCATCTGTCGGAAGTTATGTTTAATTCATCATTCTGTCCGTTAGGCCAATCACTTAAATTCCCTGTTCAAAGTATATATAAATACTTTCATGAAGAAATAGTGTAAGAAGATACTGCTATTATTTTCCAGTAGTATCCTCCAGAAGTTTTGT
>CAYSXD010000041.1:0-12457 GCA_964434925.1 uncultured Spirochaetaceae bacterium | reverse complement strand
AGCACATAATCTTTAAAGGCTTCCTGATGGTTAAATTTTTTCTTCAAAAAAGACAGCAAAGGGAAATTATATATTTTATACAGGAATTTAGCTCTTTTCGTCTTGGCTGACTTGTAAGCATACATACGGTATATAAAAAATATACCTGCAGCAAGAATAACAATTAATATACCTGAAGCAAGATAATAATTCAGGAATTGACCCAGAATATAGCTGAATGTAAAAAGAAGAATAAGTAAAAAAGTAAAACCATTACCAAATTTATCAAGGATGATGTACCCTAAATTTTCGGATTTTGTACCACCAAAAATTTTCCCCATGTAAAATACTTTTATTACCTCACCGCCAACTCTGGCTCCGGGAGTAAGAACATTACCAAACACACCTGCCAGATGAACAGGAATCTGAAAGAAGAAATTCTTCCTGGTTCTATCACGTATTAAAAAATACCAGCGCAGAGTATTAACAACAAAAGCTGAGAAATAGATTAATAATGCATAAATGACGGATGGGAATGAAATAATATGTATTTCCTCAAGTATTGAATGCACCCCTATTTTCCTAATCATAAGTAGAAAAAAGAGAATGACTGCACTAACTATAATGATTTTAAAAATTGTATAGATTTTTTTATTTCCCAAGAAACAATCCCTTTATATTCAATATTCCCATGCGAAACGCATAATAAATTGTGCTGAAAACAAGATGAATAACATCACGGGTTGTTATATTACTCTCTGCCTCTCCATACTGAAAAGGAATATCCATTTCCAGTATTTTTACCTGCCTTCTGCAGGTAAAACTGTATTCTCCAATAAGATAAAAAGATGAATGTTCAAGAGTGTAGCGGCCTTTCCCCGTTAAGTGTTTCTCTATATACTCAGCAATATCTCTTCTGTATATTCTGAATCCACTTTGAATATCACGGACATGAACTCCAGCAAGAATATGATAGGGGAAATTCGCCCAAAAATTTGCACTCCGACGGGAAAGAGGCATTTTCCCTGAGCGTTTCCTCGTTCCAATGACGACATCGTATTTTAAAAGTTTTCCGCAAAGAACTTCCAGCAAACGCGGATCAACCTGCATATCCGCATCGAGAAATGCAAAATACATCAAATGAGAAAATTTCAGAGAGACTTCCAGTCCCGTTTTTATTGCTCCTTCCTTCCCACGGTTTAGAGTATGATGAATAATAACAACATTATCGCCCCACTCAACTGAATCAAGAAGATTCTTCGTGTTGTCATTTGAGCAATCATTAACAACAACTATTAACCCTGCTCCGATTCCTCTTGTTGTCTCGATTGTTGTCTGAATATGTAGTTCTTCATTGTAAGCAGGTATAATAACAGCCAATGAAGAGATATCTGTCTTTGAATGTTCGAAAGACTCCTTTACTATTTTAATATTCACCTTTTACCCCAAATTTAAATGACATATATTACTATAACATATCATCCTTATATTCATATAGTATTGCCATACTTGAGCGAATGGAGAGACCTTGGTATACTGCCACAATGAAAATTATTTATTTCCTCTTGTAAGAGGGGGGAACTGCCTTTTGTTGACTTTTCTGGTAATAATATTTATGATACTGGCAGAGATTATACGAAAATTACAAATATTTTAATAATTTCAGATTGGGAGTGAGAGTCTGCAGTGTTTCCGGACGGGTTTTAACCAGTAACACGCTACGGCGCAAAGGATTCTCGTTTATTTAATTTTAATTGCTGTTATAATAAGCAAACGGACCAATTATGTATGTACTAATGAAAATACTGGAATCATCCCCTGAAAGATACGACCTTGGAATAGCCATAATAACTCTGGGCAGATTAGACACCACATACGTCCGTCTCATATCCTCTATAAACAGAGAAATGAAAGTCCTCGACATAGGATGCGGAACAGGACTCCTCACTATCCGCATTGCGGAAAAAGGAGCAAGAGTAAAAGGAATAGATAGTAACCCTGCGATGCTCGAAATTGCCAGAAAACGTCTTAAGGACAGCAGAATACCGGAAAAATTAAAAGCCAATGTGGAGTTCCGTGAAATGGGTACGGAAGAACTGGAAACTGAAACAGAGAACAGTTATGACGCTGCCGTAAGCGGATTATGTTTTTCAGAATTAAGCAAAAATGAAATTCGCTTTACATTAAAACAGCTTGGAAGGATAATAAAGCCGGAAGGGCTTCTTTTAATAGCGGATGAAAGCATTCCGGAAAACATTATTAAGCGGTGTATATACGGGATTTTAAGGATTCCTCTGTTACTAATTACATATATACTTACCGGAACTACAACAAAAGCACTGAAAGACTTGACTCTGGAAGTAAAAGAAGCAGGTTTTATGCTGGAACATATCCGGACAAACAGAATGGAAAATTTTATAGAACTTACTGCAAGAAACTTAAAAAAGGAACCTTAATAAAACGGGGGTAATTTATGGCTTCCCTGAAATACATTATTATAAACATTCTGGGAACTCTATTAAGAGGATTCCCGCTTCCGGCAAAAACAGGGCTTATTAAAATAGGAAACCCCGGTAAAGCTTCGCCTGTTTTTCTTACATGCAACTATACAGTTACAGTGGAGCGAGTAAAAAAGGCATTAAAAGGCATAGACTGCTATCTTCTTTCCGCAAACAGCCATGGCATAAATGTCTGGTGTGCATCTACAGGGGGACATCTCTCCAATCACTCGGTAATTTCAATTTTAAAAACAAGCGGCATAGAAGACCTTGTGGATCACAGGAATATTATTCTGCCTCAACTTGCGGCCGCCGGAGTTGAGGCTGATGTTATTAAAAAAAAGGCAGGATGGCATGCAGTCTGGGGACCTGTTTATGCAGGCGATATCCGTAAATTCATGGAAGAAGGATACAAAAAGAATGCTGATATGCGTATGGTTAAATTCCCTCTCTCACAGAGGCTTGAAATGGTTGTTATGTGGGCATTCCCCTTTTCGATTATTCTTGCTCTGTTAACTTTCCTCTTCTGGAAGCAGATGCTCCTCTTTACTGTAACAGCATCCTGGGCAGTACCTCTGTTTGTTTTTTTAACCTTTCCCCTGTATTCCCGTTTTTTATCTGCAAAACCGGGGGGATTAAGTATAAGCAGATATACCGTTCTCTTTAATATAGGATGGATATCAATTATTCTCTGGGCAGTTTTTATACTGGGAATTATACTTTATACAGCAGCAGCCGGAACGATATCGGTTTCCCTTCTTCTAAGGTGGGGTTTTCTTTCCCTTGCCATTATGCTTCTTGTCAACATCGACCTTATGGGAAGCACGCCGACATACAAAAGCGGCCTTCACGAAGAACGGCTTCTTAAGGTTGTACTGGAAAACGAAAAATGTACAGGGTGCGGTATCTGCGTAAATGTATGTCCGGGAAACTGCTTTATAATAGAAGGAAAACCAAAAAAAGCAGTAACAGCGGGCGCAGAAAGATGCGTGCAGTGCAGCGCCTGTATAGTGCAGTGTCCGGCCGATGCACTATACTTTGCATCCGGCAGCGGAAATGTTATTCTGCCGGATATTATTAGAAAATACAAACTCAACATGATGGGAGGCCGGCTTACAATAAATCAACATCACACGGTACCGCTAAATATGTAAAGAGCCTGATTTTTTCCATTGCTAAATCAACGCTACCATTTCCAGGGAGTACGGTATGTAAATATACAGCAAGCTTTCGCGAATGGGAAAAGATATTTTCAATACTTTCTACGGAGCAGAAATATCCTTCATACTGTCTTCAATTTGCACTCCTCTCGTAATTTTATTATCACTTGTGATTTATATAATTTAGGCTAATCTTTAAGTTTTCCGCTCAATTCATAGATCCTTGGAACCAGTGCTTCAAAGTGGTTTCTGTCTTTCACTCTTGCTGCCTCTGTTATTTCTTTAAGCCCTTCTCCTTAAAGCCCTATGAGGTTAACCCTTAGAATAGTGTAGTAGTAGTACGTTGTTAATTCCGCAGAAGCGTTTTTCACGAGAAGTTCCACCAGCTCATCTAAATTTATACCGGACCACTCTACCATTTCTCTTGCAACTCCTGCCCTTTAGTTGTCTCCTTAAAAAATAATTTTATTCCAAAAAACCTTTACCTATTTCATACTGCTTTATGCTTTTTTAAATTTTCAATACATCTATCACATATACCATAGAACTCAATTCTGTGTTTATGTACAGTCATGTGCGTGTTCTGCTCAACCTCTCTTTCAAGCTGATAATCTATAGGTGGGTCGAGATCTTTAATAGTCCCGCAGATCTCACATATAAAATGATAGTGCGGCCTTATATTTGCATCGAATCAGTCATAGGCACTTCCGAAATCTATTTTTTTTATAAGCTCCTGTTCGATCAGTATATTTAAGTTTCTATACACTGTACTCATACTTAAATTGGGGAATTCGGCTTTTAGTTTTTCATATATCCAGTCTGCAGTAGGGTGAGAGCCGGTGCTTTTAAGAAGCTCGAGTATCTTTTCACGCTGTCTGCTCTTTTTGTAAGTCACCTGAACCCGTATTCTCCTTAATAACATTCGAAACGATTCTTAATCTCAACTTTTTAGACACCTCTGTCAAGTAAAATTATATTTTTCCGTTTTATGCTTCCTGTAAAACAGATTGTTAGATTATCCTTGACAAGAACGGATATCTGTTCAATTATTCAATAAGGGAAGCAGATTATTTTCTATAGCCCAAATATGCTGCAAAAAAATCTGGCTATACGTATACTGTATCAGCCTTGTGGATAATTCTATGTCTTCACCGTACTTGAGGGAAACACCACTCCTTGGTATACTCCCCCCATGAAAATTATTCCCGCGATAGATCTCCTTGGCGGATTATGTGTCCGGCTGGTAAAAGGTAATTACAACAACTCAACTGTTTACAGTAGAAGCCCTGTTCAGACAGCACGTGAAATATGTGAATCCGGATGTTCACGGCTGCACATTGTGGACCTGGACGCGGCGAGGAACAAAGGGAAGAGTAATAGAGAAGTAATACGGGCAATCCGTACTGTTGTACCCCATGTAATCATTGAAGTCGGAGGAGGAATACGGGAAGAAAAAGATGTTGAAAACCTTCTTGAAATCGGTGTTGACAGGCTCATACTTGGTACTGTTTTTGCCAAAAATCCCGTTATTGCAGAGAAATGGACAAAACGGTACGGTCCAATCTTTATCGCGGGCATTGACGCACTGGATGGAGAAGTAAAAATTTCCGGGTGGGAAGAAAGCTCAAATGTTAAGGATGATATTCTTGCAAAACAAGCTGCACAAATGGGCATTGTCAGTATTATCTATACCAATATTAGCAGAGACGGAACATTAACCGGCCCGGATATAAAAAACAGTATCCGGATAGCGGATAGTTGCGGTCTTCCGGTAATTATTTCGGGAGGAATTAGCTGTGATAACGATTTTAAGCGTATTATAGAATACAGAAATAACAGCATAGCCGGTATCATTACCGGTAAAGCTCTGTATGAAGAAAAAATAAATCTAAAAAAATCGGTTTCATTATATGATAACGCTGAATCAGGAGAAGCATGGTGAGTGATATACAGAAGATTTATCCACTTATTATTAAAGACAGTGGAGAAATTATTATAGATGTTAGTATCTCTAATGAAAAAGGATTTAATAAAAGCCTGGAACGGGGTATCCTATGGCACCTTCATGTCGATACGGGCAGACTCCTCCCCTACAATGAAATGATCCCCCTTATACAAATAACGCGGCATCATTCCTGGTTCGAAGCTGTTCTCAGAAAAGAGCCCTCCCCCACTTCGAAAGCCACTTTCACTTCAAAAGATGGACAAGTTTTCCGGAAGCAGGTATCTTCCGCAGAAGAAATTACAGGGGCCTCTCTTTCAGCCTCTGAAATACTTGGGAACCTTGAAAAAGTAATTCTTGAAAGAAAGCAAACCCTGAGGGAAGGCTCATATACTACTCATCTTTTCAATTCAGGCGGAGAAAAAATACGTAAAAAAACAGGAGAAGAGGCTGTTGAACTCATACTTGCCACGGACAAAGATTCAATTGTTTATGAAGCGGCTGACCTTATCTATCACATGATGGTACTCCTGGCATCCGAAAATATTGAATTGGGTGAAGTACTGCATGAACTGGCCGGCAGATTCAGTTAAAGGATTGATCATGAAAAAACCATATCTTGAACGGATTAAAGAAGGAATTGTACTGTTTGACGGCGCAATGGGAACGATGCTTTACGATAAAGGTATTTTTATTAACCAGTGTTTTGAAAATATAAATCTTACCGATCCTGAAAAAGTAGTTGAAGTCCACCGCGATATGGCTGATGCAGGAGCACAGGTCCTTACAACTAATACATTCGGCGCAAATCCTCTGAAATTAAAAAGCTACAATCTTGAGGATAAAACAGCTGAAATTAACAAACAGGGAGTCGTGCTTGCCCGTTCTGTAGCAGAAGACGATCTATATGTAGCCGGTTCAATAGGCCCCACAGGTGTTCGTTCAGCCCCTCTGGGCAGCACTCCCAAAAATGAGATTATAGATGCATTTAAAACGCAAATTAACGCCCTCCTTGAGGAAAGGGTTGATCTCCTTCTTTTTGAAACCTTTACAAATGTGGAAGAATTGTTGTTGGCCGTTCAGACAGCCCGGTCACTTTCAAAAACCATTCCCATTCAGGCCCAGGTCAGTCTTCGCCCTAACGAATCTGAGGACGCTAAAGAACGTTATATCAGACTGTTTAAACAGATTGACAATGAAAAAGCAATAGATGTTATTGGTATGAATTGTTCAACCGGACCGGCTTTTATGCTGGATATTCTCCAGATTGTCCAACAATATATAACAAAACCTCTCTCAATTATGCCGAACGCGGGGTTTCCACGTGATGTTGAAGGAAGACAACTGTATCTGGCATCACCTGATTATTTTGCCGAATATTCATTAAAATTTCTTGACTCCGGAGTGTGTGTTATCGGAGGATGCTGTGGAACAACTCCCGAACATATAAAAAAGATGGGGAACTCCCTACTTTCCCTTGATAGAAGCAGACATAAACGGGTGATAATTTCACAGAATAAAGAAAAACCTCATCCTGTACCCCCTCCGGAATACCGTTCCAAACTTGGCAGAGCACTACAAAAAGGCCAATGGATTACCGCTATAGAGATTGTCCCTCCGGTTGGAACAACTCTGGATAAAATTATACAAAAATCTACTCTCTTGAAAGAGCACAATATTACAGCAATAAATATACCTGACGGCCCACGGGCTTCGTCCCGGATTTCCGCTCTGGTAACGGCAATGGAAATTTCACGAACCACACATATCGAAACAATCCCCCACATCTGCTGCCGGGACAAAAATCTGATTGGACTCCAGTCAGAACTTCTCAGCGCGCAGGCAGTAGGATTGCACAATGTTCTAATAATTACCGGTGATCCCCCTAAAACTGGAAACCTTCCCGATGTTACCGGTGTATTTGATGTCGATTCCATAGGACTCATTTCTCTCACTTCCCGATTAAATTCCGGACTAGATCTTGCAGGAAATATACTTCCGAATCCAACAACCATAGTCATAGGAGCAGGAGCAAATCCTGCAGCTCAGAGCAGAGAAAAAGAAATTGAACGAATCTTTTTAAAAGCGGAAGCCGGTGCTGATTATTTTATAACCCAGCCTGTTTTTGATATTGATCAGCTCCTCTCATTTCTCGATAAAATAAAAGATACCGGTAAACCGGTAATCGCGGGTGTCTGGCCTCTGGCAAGTTACCGCAATGCCCTTTTTCTTAATAATGAAGTCCCCGGCATTACCATCCCTCAGGAAATAATGAAGAGAATGAGTACTTTTGAAAATAATGATCGCGCCAGGGAGGAGGGGATTCTTATAGCCCGATCAATAATAGACACCATTAAAAATGAAATAGCGGGAGTACAGGTAAGCCCTCCTTTCGGAAGACTTGAAACAGCATTAAAAGTGATTGAATAAAATTTTTAAAGCAGTCCTTTCATTACTTAAAAATAAGAACAACCCGCTCTTTATCTTTACGCTGGTTAAGTTTCATATAAAGCGTTCTATTTTGCTCATTGTACACCCAACCACTGGAATAATACTGAAAACGACGATCGCTATTCCAGGGAATTCCGTGCATTTCAAGAGTTTTAAACGGAGGGATCCCTTTGATAACAAGATGATGACTGATACCCCGAGGGAAAGTTATGATAAAAATAAATGAAGTCCCATCCTTCTTAAACGTAATATCCTTAGCCGCCGTCCATATTTCTATCTGAGCCGACAACCCTTCTTTCAGCATAACCACATGTGGATAAAATTCATTATGGGAAAGATCCTTATAAAAAATCTCAACTCCGTAGAAACCTTTATCACTGGGGCTTCCATCCTTATTTAAGTATGAAGGAAGAAAACCATACTTTTTTTGGAGCTTCAGGCTACTGACAACAAGCGTTCTGCCAATTGATGACATAAGGGAATTTTTTTCAAGCTGTCCAATATCGTACAGGGCAATTCCTGTCTTAATCGAAAGGAACATGTCAGGATATCCATTACTATTCTGGAGGAAAAGGCCTTTACCAGTACGAATAAGATATGGGTATACTTTTGGTTCAATAATAGAATAAAGCTTTAATAAATCATGGAATCGATTACCATCTCCTTCCGCCACATCACGATAAACGTTGGTCATCCCTGCCAAAATCTCCGGAGAATAATTTCCGGAAAGATCAAGAGAAGCAACCGTCTCATTGAGAGTTCTATCAAGCGCGGAGGAGGAAATCCACTCAATTTCTTCCATAAGGTCGTTGTATAAAAAAATCTTCTTCTGTTCTTTGCCGGATGATATTTCTTTCTTAAGGAGGTCATCCTTTTGTGACCTTTTTTTATCTGTTGTAACAATGTTTCCAGTTAACGGAGCACTTACATATGTATCAGAGTCTCTCTGACCCGTGATTAATGAGAGAACTTTGTCAACAGCAGAATAACGTCCTCTTTTCAGACTTTCGGAAATGTAGGCAGCGGCAATCCTGTTATCAAATTTAAAGGTTCCATCCACATTCTTCCACGTACCATTCCTACTGTTAAATCTCCCGTTTTTCCACCCCGAATACCCATTATTGAGAAAAGATTCAACATCAGATTCATATGTACTGCTTTTTACCGGGCCCCCGGAACCAAAAAAGTAGAAAGACAATGGGTCATTTTTTCCAATTGTGAAGAGAGAAAAATTCGACTTGCCCTGTGATAGAGCCAGATCCAGAACTCCCGCCGTTGTATCGAAAAGCGAACCTGTATCAAAAACATACAATTGTTCAGATCCCCGCTCATTAAAGGCATACGAAGGCAGAAAGGAAATCTGTTTCATGGTAAAACCTGCTTCAACGGGTATAAACAACGACTTATATGATATATCGGAAAGAGGTAAGGAAAAAACCGCATCAATAATTTTGGGATGTGTTTCCTTCTCATCAAAGGTAAAAACCAGACGGGATGAATCAGAAAAAGAAATTTCAAGTTTACTATTCTCAAAAGCAAATCCGGTAACTTTTAGTACAGTACGGTTACCTGAATTATCAATGAGATAGAGAGGCTTCTTAATGAGATTCATTTTTAACCCGGGAATTTCAACCGTTAGATTCTTTACCGAATTTTTATCCAGCCCTTCCTGACCTGTACCACTTACCGTGACGGGACCTTTTGTTATAGTAAACGCACCGTTTGATCTGTTCAAACCCGCGTAAAAGAGAATGACAATTATGGCAATATAGAGAACAGGTATTATATAATATGTTTTTTTTACCGAAGTATTCATAATTCCGTATCTTAACAATGAAAGATCATAATATCAACCTTGCTATTTTTTATTCTATCAGTATAGTGGATTTCTATGAAACGAATACTTGTACTGCTGAGTCTCATTGCGCTTATTGCAGGATGTGTAACACAAAAACCTTTACAAAAAAGTAAACCTTCAAAAACAGAGCTTCCTCCCTATGAAAGCATAGGTTTTTATATACATGCCGGAGATCCGAAAAAGGCACTTGAAGCGTTCGAAAAAGCATACTCCATCCATCCTGACGGCATAGAAACAAAAAACCTCTATTCATCACTCCTTCTAACCGTTGGGAAAATAAAAGAAGCTGAATCTGTCATTCTGGAAACTCTGGCAAGAGAACCTGAAAATACTGACGCACTGTATAACCTTGCCATGCTCGAAAACATAAAAGGCAAGACACAGGCTGAAACGAATACACTTACAAAGATTCTTACCATTAATCCGAAAGATACCCGTGCTTTATCATCTCTTGGAGAACTTCAGCTCGCACACAAAGAGTATAAACAGGCTGAAAAAAACTTTACTCAATCGTTAAAGATCAATAGTGACGATCTGGTAGCACAATCGGGGTACGGTAACCTTTTGTTGCGGGAAAAAAAATACAAAAAAGCAGTTTCCCGGTTTGACAAAGTCATTGAAAAAAACCCGGATTACTCTTTTGCCTATGCTGATAGAAGTAAAGCCAAATCAGGATTAAATGATGCAAAAGGAGCTCTTGAAGATCTGAATAAAGCAGTAGAACTTGATCCTGGATATTACTGGAATTATATAGACCGTGGGAAACTCCTTACTTTTCTCGGAAAAAGTAACGCCGCGATAAGAGATTTTTCAAAAGCCATTACTATAAATCCCGGTTATTTTTACGCGTATGTTTACCAGGCAGGTTTATACAAGGATGCAGGGAAAAATTCTCTTGCACTGGGGGATTATGAACAGGTCTTCAAGCTTCGTCCGGATTACTATTTTATTTATGAGCCTCTGGCTGTCCTTGAATATTTGAAACAAAATTATGGTAAAGCTGCGGAATTCTTTCAAAAAGCAATGGAACGATGGCCCGAGGAGCCTTCATATTTTCTTATGACCGGTATTTCTCTCGAGTCTGCCGGAGAAAAGAAGAAAGCAGAGAACTTTTTCAGAAAAAAAATAGCTTCACTTCCGGGGGGGAGCTACTATTATGATATTGCCCGCATGTTTATTGAACCGGGTTTTGATAAATATCTCATTGAAAAACTCAATCATGAAAAGAAAGTCCAGTTAAAAACACGAATTCTTTTCTATATTGCTACATATTATAAATTACAGGGGCATATACCTCTTGCAAAAAAATATTTTCTAGAAGTTGCGGATGCCGGGATCTATGGTATATTTGAAACTGATCTCGCGGAAAATGAGGTGAAGGGAATTCAAGCCAGGTAATGGAGGAACATTTGAAAGTAATATCGGTCAGCGACACAATAACAAAAATACAACTCTCATCAAAAGAGGTTATCCTTGTCGGTACAGCTCATATTTCCAGAGATAGTGTAGAAGAAGTACGCAAAATTATACAGGAAGAAACACCCGATCACGTATGTGTAGAAATTGATCAGACCAGATATAAAACCATGACTGAAGGACAAAACTGGGAAAGCATGAAGATAGATAGGGTACTTAAAGAGCGAAAAGGGTTTCTTCTTCTTGCTAATCTTGTTCTTTCTTCTTTTCAAAAAAAAATGGGAAAGAACCTTGGTGTAACGCCGGGAGCAGATATGAAGGAAGCTGTTGAAGCAGCAAAAGAAGCGGGGATTCCCTACTCTTTCAGTGATAGAGAAGTTCAGATTACCCTGCGAAGGGCCTGGTCAAAATCATCTTTCTGGAATAAAAATAAAATGCTTGCATCAATGATTTCCTCAATATTCACCAAAGAAGAACTCTCTGAAGAGGATCTTGCCAAGCTGAAAGATAAAAGTGCTCTTCAGGATATGATGGAAGAGCTGGCAAAATATCTTCCATCGGTCAAAGAAGTTCTTATTGATGAAAGAGACCGTTTTCTGGCAACAAATATTTTTAAAGCACCGGGTGAAAAAACAGCGGCAGTTATTGGTGCCGGTCACGCGAAAGGGATTATCGCCTGGCTTGGAAATCTGGATAAGGGGACGGTTTCGGAAAATCTGGAGGAGATAAATATTCTTCCAACACCTCCAAAATACAAAAAATACCTCCCCTGGATAATTCCAGTTATTATTGTTATTCTAATTGGTTTTGGTTTTTATAAATCAGGTTGGAATAAGGGACTGGAAATGTTTTTCTACTGGTTTATGGTAAATGGTGTTCTTTCCGCTGTTGGCGCTATCATTGCCCTTGCCCATCCCCTGACCATCCTCTTATCGTTTCTTGCGGCACCGTTTACATCTCTCAACCCTACTATTGGGGTAGGAATTGTCACGGGACTCTTTGAAGGATTTATCAGACGGCCAACGGTAAAGGATTTTGAAAATTTACCGGAAGATATCCTGTCCATAAAAGGGTTTTATCGGAATAAGTTTACTCACGCCCTCCTGGTATTCTTTCTTTCAAGTATAGGAAGTTCAATAGGAACGTTTATTGC
>CAYSXD010000040.1:0-12872 GCA_964434925.1 uncultured Spirochaetaceae bacterium | reverse complement strand
CGCCGGTCTCCAAAACCGGATGTTGTAGGTTCGAATCCTACCTGGCCTGTTATTTTTATAAGAGGACTTAAGAGCATGAAAAAGATGATACAGTTCTTTAAAGAAAGTTATATTGAACTCAAGCGTGTTGTATGGCCGAGCAGGGAATATGTTATTGCCTCTACGAAAGTGGTTCTTGTTTCTATAATTCTTTTTGCTCTGGCTCTGGGATTTGTAGATTTTGTTCTGGTGAAAGGAATGGATTTAATATTTTAGCACCATGACCTTGAGAGCGCGGCTGCGTTTAAAGAGTGGCAATGAGAGGGAAAAATGGCGAAAGGATGGTATGTTCTCCATACCTATTCCGGTTATGAGAACAAAATAGAAAAGTTTATTAGAAAACTGATGGAAGAGTCTCCCTATGAGGAGACTGTTTTTGATGTTAAAGTACCTGCCGAAGAGATTGTTGAGATTAAAGACGGCAAGAAAAGAATTGTGAGTAAAAAATTTCTACCCGGTTATATACTACTGGAAATGGATCTGCCTGATTTTGGCTGGAAAGCGATATGCGGTGGTGTTCGGAAAATTCAGGGTGTAACCGGTTTTGTGGGTACGCTTGGAGGATCCAGACCTCATCCGATTTCAGCAGAAGAGGCCCGTAGAATTCTGCAAAAAACGGGAGAATTAAAGGCGGAGAGGGTAGTCAGACCTACTCTTGATTTTGATATTGGAGAGACGGTTCGTATTATCGAAGGCCCTTTTGATACTTTTACCGGAGCTATAGAAGATATCAACACTGAAAAAGGTAAACTGAGGGTTATGGTAGGCATTTTTGGCCGTGCCACGCCTGTTGAAGTTGATTTTTTACAGGTTGAAAAAATATAACCTTTCGTTGAAAGGTAGTTGGGAGCCTGATTGTAGTCAGGCGATTACCACAAGGAGAATAAAATGGCGAAAAAAAAGGTAACTGCGCTTATTAAATTGCAGGTTCCTGCACAGAAGGCCACCCCTGCTCCCCCTGTCGGGCCTGCGCTTGGTCCTCATGGAGTCAGTGCCCCTCAGTTTGTTCAGCAGTTTAATGATCGGACAAAGAATGTCGAAGCCGGGATGACGGTACCGGTAGTAATTACTGTCTATGCCGACCGGAGCTTTACTTTTATTACAAAAACTCCGCCTGCGGCAGTGCTTATAAAAAAAGCATGCGGTATAACAAGCGGATCCGCGGAGCCTCATAAGGTGAAGGTTGCTAAAATTTCGAATGCAAAATTAAAAGAAATTGCGCAGTTGAAGATGGAAGATTTGAATGCAAATGATATTGAAGCGGCAATGAAGATAATTGCCGGTACCGCCCGGAGTATGGGCGTGGAAACGGAGGCCTAGTATGAAACATGGCAAAAATTATCAGGAAGCATTAAAAAAATATGATAAGCAGGAACTTTTTGCTCTTCCTGTTGCTCTTTCCAGAGTAAAAGATGTAGCTTTTGCTAAATTTGATGAAACGGTAGAGCTTGCAATTAAATTAAATCTTAAAAAGAGCCAGAGTGTCCGGGATACCGTTGTTCTTCCTTATCAGTTCAGCAGTGAGAAGAAGATTCTTGTTTTTGCGAAAGGTGATAAAGTTCAGGAAGCGAAAGATGCCGGAGCCACGTACGTTGGAGATGTTGACCTTGTTGATAAAATAAAAGGCGGCTGGCTTGATTTTGATGTAGCAGTGGCAACGCCGGATATGATGAAGGATGTTGGCCGGCTTGGTCCTATTCTTGGTCGTAGGGGGCTTATGCCTAATCCAAAGACAAGAACGGTTACTATGGACATTAAGGGAGCTCTTGAGGAATTAAAGAAGGGACGGGTTGAATACCGGTCTGATAAAACGGGTGTTGTGCACTTTGCTGTTGGCAAGGTTTCGATGGATGTGGAAAAAATGGCTGAAAACGCGAATCTTATTCTATCTGAAGTTGAAAAGAAACGTCCTTCGGATGTAAAGGGTGATTTTGTTAAGACTGTTGCGCTTTCCTCAACCATGGGGCCTGGTGTAAAAGTTGATATTCGTGAGAAGCTTCAGAGTAAGTAAAGGAGAGGATTGAATGTCAGATTATCAGATAAAGGTCCAGGATCATAAGGTTAAAGCTATAGAATCAGTTAAAGATGACTTTTCGGAAGTAAAAGATTTTATTTTTACCGACTATCGCGGCCTGACTGTCGCGCAGATTACTGAACTTCGCAGTAACCTCCGGAAAGAAAAAGCAGTGTATAAAGTTATTAAAAACCGGTTTGCAAAAATTGCTTTGAAAGAACTTAATCTTCCTGCTGTGGATGAACATCTTATAGGCCCTACCGCTGTTGCGCTTTCAACTGAAGAGGCGGGACCTGTGGCAAAGGCTCTTGTTGATTTTTCAAAAAATGGCGTAATGACAATCAAAGGCGGAATTATTGACGGTAATGTCTTTAACGCGGAGCAGATGATTGCTTTTAGCAGGCTGCCTACAAAAAATGAACTTATTGCAAAACTTATGGCTACTATGAAAGCTCCTGTTCAGAATATGGTTTATATTCTTCATGGAGTACCACAGAAGCTTGTAAGAACATTACAGGCTGTAGCGGATAAAAAAGCCGTTGAATAAAGAACTAATTTTCCAGTAGGGAAGTTTCAGGCTGTATAATCAGCCTATAAAATTTAAAAGCAGCGTTAGTCTTCCAAAAAAGGTAGCGATGCTATCGCTGTAAAAACAAGGAGAAGTTAATATGGCTACATTATCAAAGGATGAAATTTTAGAAGCAATTGCAAACATGACAGTTCTTGAGGTTTCAGAGCTTATTTCTGCGATGGAGGAGAAATTCGGTGTTACCGCCGCTGCCCCTGTTGCTGTAGCAGTTGCAGGTGCGGCTGCCGGTGCGGATGAGGAAGTTGAAGAACAGTCTGAATTTGATGTTATTCTTAAGGGATTTGCCGATGGGAAAAAGATTCCTGTAATTAAAGAAGTGCGCGCAATCACCAGTCTTGGTCTGAAAGAGGCAAAAGAATTGGTTGAAGCAGGTGATAAGGCGGTAAAAGAGGGAGTTTCAAAAGAAGAGGCAAACACTCTTAAAGAAAAGCTTGAAGCAGCCGGCGCAGTAGTTGAACTTAAATAGTAGTATAAGAAATAATAGTATCGAAAGACTCATAGTACCACCGGAATTTGGTTCCGGTGGTCTTCTGTATTTTTTATCCATGCAAAAAAGTACAATTATTTTTTCATGGTCAAAAAAATTATCAGCTAAAATAATCGCCATGCAATCATGGTATTATCCACTATTTCAGGGGGGTGGTGATGCTTGAGAAAGGCAAACCCATAAAGCGAAAATACATTGGACAGGAATTTCAGGAAGTAATGGAACTTCCTGATCTCATAGATATCCAGTTGAAGTCTTATGAAAAATTTCTTCAGCGGGAACGGTTAAAGAGGGGCGAAGAGCTTTATAAACAGGGGCTTGAGGAGGTTTTTCAGGCAGTTTTTCCAATAGAAAGTCCGAATGGAGATATGCTGTTGGAATATATCAGGTATTACCTTGATGAGTCCGGCATTAAACTTTCAGAGGTAGAGTGCAAGAGAAAGGGTGTTTCATATGCCGTCCCTGTAAAAGCCCGTGTTAATCTAGTATTTCAGGAAACCGGCGAAATTCGGCAGAAAGATATCTATGTCGGTGATATCCCATTAATGACTGACAGGGGTACTTTTATAATAAACGGCGCAGAGCGTGTTGTTGTCAGCCAGATACACCGTTCTCCGGGAGTAATTTTCTCTCATGATAAAGGTATCTATTCATCTCGAATTATTCCCTATAGGGGCTCCTGGCTTGAATTTGAGATTGATCAAAAGAAGGAACTTATTTACGCGAAGATAGATCGTAAAAAGAAGATACTGGGGACGTTGTTTCTTCGTGCTCTTGGCTTTCAATCACGGGAAAAAATAATAGAACTTTTTTATAAAACAAAAAAAGTTAAAATAACTGATACCAGGAAGAGTAAGGATAAATTGGTTGGCAAATTTCTGGCAAAACCGGTATTTGCCTCTGTAAATGATGAAGAAGAGAAAAAACTTTATAAAGCCGGAGATAAAATACATCCTCATGTTATTGATGAAATTATACATTCCGGTATTAAGGGAATCGAAATAATTGATAGTGATCATGAGGAATCACTTCATTCGAATATGATAATGAATTGTTTTGAGAGGGAAGAGGCAAAATTTCCTTCTCTGGATGAAAGTTCTGATGAGCCGACAAAAGAGGATGCTCTTACTGCCGTTTACTCCGTATTGATGCCCGGGGAACCAATTACATTGGAAAACGCGGAAAAAGATCTCAATTCAATGTTCTTTTCTTCCAGGCGCTATGAACTTGGCAGAGTAGGACGGTATAAACTTAATAAACGTTTTGACTATAAAGAAGAAAATACTTCACATGTGTTAAGCCATCTGGATGTGGTTAATACCATGCGGTATCTTATCCGGGTCTATATAGGTGAAGCCAATGTGGATGATATTGATCATCTTGGTAACAGACGGATTCGTTCTGTTGGAGAACTTCTGGCAAATCAGTTAAAAACTGCATTTACCCGTATGGAACGAATAGCGAAAGAGCGAATGAGTCTGAAAGAGCTGGATACCATAAAACCGCAGGATCTTATTTCAATTAAACCGGTTATTGCTGCCGTTAAAGAGTTTTTTGGATCCAGTCAGCTCAGCCAGTTCATGGATCAGGTTAATCCGCTTGCGGGATTAACCCATAAACGACGACTTAACGCTCTTGGTCCGGGAGGACTTTCACGCGATCGTGCAGGGTTTGAAGTCCGGGATGTGCATTATACCCACTATGGCAGAATGTGTCCAATTGAGACCCCGGAAGGACCCAATATCGGGCTTATTGTTTCTCTGGCCAATTATACACGGGTAAATGAGTATGGTTTTCTGGAAACACCATATAGAAAGGTTGTTGATGGAAAAGTACAGAAAGAAGTTGAGTACCTTTCAGCTATGGATGAAGAAAAGTATTTTATAGCTCAGGCAAACGCGAATATTTCACAAAGTGGAGAGTTCAGGGATGAGTCAGTATCTGTTCGTAAAGCAGGTGACTACACGGTAAGAACTTCGAAAGATATTCAATATATGGATGTTTCCCCGAAACAGGTTATTTCACCTGCCACATCCCTCATACCTTTTCTTGAACATGATGATGCGAACAGGGCTTTAATGGGATCCAATATGCAGCGCCAGGCTGTACCTCTCGTATTTCCCGAAGCTCCAAGAGTCGGGACTGGGATGGAAGAAAAAGTTGCCTACGATTCCGGGGTTTTGGTAAAGGCAAAAAGAGCGGGAATTGTTGAGTATGTTACCTCTTTGAAAGTTGTGATAAATCCGGATGAAAAAGAGAATGATTATGACAGAGATACTTATCAAATGCAGAAACATCAGCGAACCAACCAGGACACTTGTTTTAATAACAGACCGATCGTTGTTCGCGGACAGCATCTGGATGCCGGTGTTGTTATAGCGGATGGTCCCGCAACAAGCGGCGGTGAACTGGCTCTTGGAAGAAATGTTCTTGTAGGATTTGTACCCTGGAACGGATATAATTATGAGGATGCCATTCTTATCTCCGAGAAAGTTGTTAAAGAGGATATTTATACATCTGTACATATAAAAGAATTTTCTATTGATATCAGAGAAACAAAATTGGGACCCGAAAAACTGACCCGGGATATTCCGAATATAAATGACCGGGCACTCGATCAACTGGATGAAGAAGGAATTGTTCGTGTTGGTGCTAAAGTTGGTTCCGGCTATATCCTTGTTGGTAAAGTTACACCTAAATCAGAGACGGAAACAACGCCTGAATTTAAACTTCTTAACTCGATTTTTGGTGAGAAGGCTAAGGAGGTCAGAGATACCTCCCTAAAGGTACCGCATGGTACGGAAGGGACGGTGATTGATGTCCAGCGACTTAAGAGATCTGAGGGGGATGACCTTCCTCCAGGGGTTGATGAAGTAGTAAAAGTCCTTGTAGCTACCAAAAGAAAACTTCGTGAAGGTGATAAGATGTCCGGTAGGCACGGTAATAAAGGGGTTGTTGCCAGGGTACTGCCTGAAGAAGATATGCCTTTTATGGAGGATGGTACTCCTCTCGATATCTGTTTGAATCCTCTTGGAGTTCCCTCCCGGATGAATATTGGCCAGCTTCTGGAAACTGAACTTGGATTTGCGGCAAGAGAACTTGATGAATGGTATTCCACGCCGGTTTTTCAGTCTGCAACAACGGGAATGATAGAGGATAAGCTGAAAGAAGCCGGTTTACCGGTTTCTTCAAAATTGAAACTTTATGATGGAAAAACAGGTCTGCCTTTTGAAAATAAGGTGTTTGTCGGTTATGTATATATGTTGAAGCTTCATCATCTTGTTGATGATAAAATGCATGCCCGGTCAACCGGACCATATTCACTTGTAACACAGCAGCCTCTTGGCGGGAAAGCACAGTTTGGAGGACAGCGTCTTGGTGAAATGGAAGTGTGGGCACTGGA
This sequence comes from uncultured Spirochaetaceae bacterium, assembly GCA_964434925.1. GTDB lineage: Bacteria > Spirochaetota > Spirochaetia > B11-G9 > B11-G9 > S145-15. The sequence continues at coordinate 6,340 of CAYSXD010000040.1, read as the reverse complement.
AGCGTACGGAGCTGCAAATACCCTACAGGAACTTTTAACAATAAAATCGGATGATATGAACGGCCGGGCAAAAATATATGAGAGCATTGTTAAGGGAGAACCATCCAGCAGTGCCGGTGTGCCGGAATCATTCAATGTACTTGTGCAGGAGTTGCGCGGTCTGGCGCTGGATATGTCTATTTATGATTCCAGAGGGGAACGGGTTCCTTTAACGGAAAGAGACGAAGAGTTGATAAATCGACAGGGCGCACAGTTCTAAGAGGGAGTAAGTGATGCGGGACATAAAAGAATTTGATAAAATAATGATTAAACTTGCTTCTCCGGAACAGATCAGAGCCTGGTCTTACGGAGAAGTTAAAAAACCGGAAACGATTAACTACAGAACACTTAGACCGGAAAGAGACGGACTGTTCTGTGAACGCATCTTTGGAACTACGAAAGAATGGGAATGCTACTGTGGAAAATTTAAATCCATCCGTTATAAAGGGGTGATTTGTGACCGGTGTGGAGTTGAAGTAACGCATTTTAAGGTACGCCGGGAACGAATGGGGCATATTGAGCTTGCGGCACCGGTTTCCCACATATGGTACTATAGGTCAGTTCCATCGCGAATGGGGCTTCTTCTTGATCTAAGTATTGCCTCTCTCAGATCTATTCTCTACTATGAGAAGTATATTGTAACTGAACCGGGAGATACTGATCTTAAAAAAATGGATCTTCTTTCGGAAGAAGAATATTACGAAGCAAGAGAGCGGTTTGGTGAAGGTTTCAATGCGGGAATTGGTGCTGAGGCTGTAAGGACGCTTCTTGAGAATCTTGATCTTAATGCTCTGTCATCAGAACTTCGATTAAAAATGATTGATAAGGGTGTTAAGACCGATAAACGGCTGTTGAAAAGAATTGAGATTGTTGAGAATTTTCGGGATTCAGGTAATAAGCCAGAGTGGATGATTCTTGATGTTGTCCCGGTCATTCCTCCTGAGTTGAGGCCGATGGTACAGCTGGATGGGGGAAGGTTTGCCACATCGGATTTAAATGATCTCTATAGACGGGTTATTAATCGTAATAATCGGCTTAAACGGCTTATGGCACTTAACGCACCTGATATTATTATCCGTAATGAAAAAAGGATGCTTCAGGAAGCCGTTGATGCGTTATTTGATAATTCAAAGAAAAAGAGGGTGGTTAAAGGAGCTTCCAACAGACCTTTAAAATCGCTTTCTGATATGCTTAAAGGGAAACAGGGGAGATTCAGACAGAACCTGCTTGGAAAACGGGTTGATTATTCAGGCCGTTCGGTTATTGTTGTTGGTCCTGAACTTAAGATTCATCAGTGTGGACTTCCGGCAAAAATGGCTCTGGAACTTTATAAGCCCTTTATTATGCGTAAACTTGTTGAAAATGATGTTGTATATAATATAAAGAAGGCAAAAACACTCGTAGAAGAAGAAACCCAGGAGGTGTGGTCTGTTCTTGACGATGTGGTAAAGGAACATCCGGTCATGCTCAATAGAGCGCCAACACTGCATCGCCTTGGTATACAGGCTTTTGAGCCGGTACTTGTTCAGGGAAAGGCTATTAAGCTTCATCCGCTTGTTTGTCATGCGTTCAATGCTGACTTTGATGGTGATCAGATGGCAATTCATGTACCTCTGACACAGGCAGCTCAAATAGAATGCTGGACGTTGATGCTTTCGACAAATAATCTACTTAATCCTGCTAACGGCAGCCCTGTTGTTTTTCCCTCTCAGGATATGGTTCTTGGGATTCATTATCTGACAAAAATAAAAGAAGGATCTGTCGGAGAAGGGAAGTATTTTTCTGATATTGATGAAGTGATTCTTGCCCGGGAATATGGTTCGGTTACGTATGGTACCAAAATACGAATGAAAAAAAATGGTGAAGTCATTCATACGAGCCCAGGCCGACTGCTTTTTAATGAAATCCTGCCAAAAGAGATTGGATTCAGTAATAAAACTTTTGGTGACAAAGAGCTTCGGGTGCTTGTTGCGGAAACATACGCAAAGTATGGCCCGGCTGTGACGGTGAAGATGCTTGATTCCATAAAAGATATCGGATTTAAGTATGCCACGCTTTTTGGTGCGACTATTGGTGTTAATGATATAATTATTCCGAAAGCTAAAAAAGAAATGATTGAGGTGGCAAATACAGAAGTAAAAGAGATTCAGAATCAATATATTCAGGGACATATTACCCAGGAGGAACGGTATAACCGTGTTATCGAAGTATGGAGCAAGACGAATGAAGATCTGACCAATGAGCTTATGGATTTTCTTAAGAAGGCGGATAATGGTTTTAACCCGGTATATATGATGGCAGATTCCGGAGCAAGGGGCAGCAGGACTCAGATAAGGCAGCTTGGAGGTATGCGGGGACTTATGGCAAAGCCTTCCGGTGATATTATTGAACTTCCTATTCGTTCCAACTTTAAGGAGGGCTTGTCAATAATTGAATTCTTTATTTCTACAAACGGAGCACGAAAAGGGCTTGCAGATACAGCACTAAAAACTGCTGATGCAGGATATCTAACACGGAGACTTGTTGATATAGCTCAGGACATGGTGGTTAACATTGAGGACTGTGGTACAATAAACGGAATTGAAATTGGTGCTTTGAAGGATGGAGAGGATGTTGTAGAATCGTTAAGTGATCGTATTACCGGTCGTTTTACTCTTGAGCGGGTGAAACATCCGATTACCGGTGACATTATTATTGATGTTAACGAAGAAATTACCGATGAAATTGCAAAAAGAATAGAGGAGATAGGAGTTGAAAGGGTAAAAATACGAACAGTACTAACCTGTGAAGCGGAGCATGGAGTATGCCAGAAGTGTTATGGCCGAAATCTCGCTAATCATAAAACTGTTGATATCGGGGAGGCAGTTGGTATTATTGCCGCACAGTCCATTGGACAGCCCGGGACTCAGCTTACAATGAGAACCTTCCATATAGGCGGAGCAGCTACAAAGATCAGTGAGGAAAACAGAACAAAGCTGTCTTATCCGGTACTTATTAAGGAAATAACGGGAAACACGGTTATTCTGGACAATGGCGATGTCCTTTTTACCCGGAAGGGTTTTTTAACTGTTGCCAAGGTAATCCGTACAATACCCGTTGAACCCGGATATACCGTTCGGGTTACCGAAGGGCAGAAAGTTACCGGTGGCGAAATTCTTATGTCAAAAGATGAAAACGAATTAAAAACGGCAGAAATAGCTTTCGTACATCTACAAAAGGATGAGATTCTTCTTGTTGCTCAGGATCAGCAGTTGGATATTCGTAACGGCGCGCAGCTTCATGTTGCAGTTGGTGATGTTGCTCCCGCTGAATCTTCTATTACCACTTTTGATCCTTTTTCGGAGCCTATTCTTTCAGAGGTAGACGGAATTGTACGATTTGAAGATATTGTTCTCGGAACTACACTGAAAGAAGAAATAAATGAGGATACGGGAATAATTGAAAAAAAGATAAATGAAATTTCTCTTGAAACACTCCAGCCGAGATTGCTTATTGTTGATGAAGAAGGTCATGAGCTGGCAACGTACTTTCTTCCAGGTTCATCCTATTTGAATGTGGATGATGGTGATAGTGTGCGAAAGGGGAAGGCCCTTGCCAAGCTCCTGAAAGAATCAGTGAAAACAAGTGATATTACAGGTGGTTTGCCCCGGGTGGGAGAGCTTTTTGAGGCACGCCGTCCGAGAACAGGAACGATTCTTGCTAAAATAAGCGGGACTATTGTTTTTAAGAATATTGTAAAAGGTAAACGGGTTATTATGGTTGAGGATGACTATAATGTTGACTATAAACACCTTGTTCCGATGGGGAAACATCTTCTTGTACGTGATGGGGATCTTGTTAAGGCAGGAGAACCATTGTGCGACGGGCGAATTGATCCCCATGATATTCTTGATATACTTGGAGAAAATGCTCTTCAGTCCTTTCTTGTTAATGAAGTGCAGGAAGTATATAGACTACAGGGTGTAAATATCAACGATAAGCATATAGGATCGATTGTCCGCCAGATGATGCGAAAAGTTGAAATTGTACAGGTTGGAGATACCGGTTTTATCTATGGACAACAAGTGGACAAGTATAAATTCCATAGAGAAAACAGAAAAGTTATACGGGGAGGTGGTGAACCGGCTGTCGCAAAACCGATGCTGCTTGGAATTACGCGGGCATCACTCAATATTGATTCCTTCATTTCTGCCGCATCGTTCCAGGAAACTACGAAGGTCTTGACAAATGCGGCAATAGCTGGTAGTACTGACGAACTGCGTGGTCTTAAGGAAAATGTCATAATTGGTCACCTTATACCGGCAGGAACCGGAATGCGGGAATATCGGAGTGTTAAGTTGTTTGATGAAAATAATGAGGATCTTGACGCTTCGATGAGGGATGTTCTGGAGGCAAGAAAATTAGAAAAATCATCTGAGGACGAGCCGGTTACAGCTGAAGAAATTCAGGAGTAGGAGAGGTTCCATGCTGACTTTGGGTGTATATTATAGAAAGGGAGAGTGTCGAACAGATGCCAACAATTAATCAGTTAATTAGAAAAGGACGTAAGTCTATAACAAAGAAAACAAAAGCTCCGGCTCTCGATTCCTGTCCTCAAAAACGAGGAGTGTGTACGAGAGTTATGACGGTAACCCCTAAAAAGCCGAATTCTGCTCTGCGAAAAGTTGCGAGAGTACGTTTGACAAACGGGATTGAGGTAACTGCTTATATTCCGGGGATAGGCCATAATTTGCAGGAACATTCAGTTGTTTTGCTAAGAGGTGGAAGGATTAAAGATCTTCCCGGTGTCCGGTATCATATTGTCAGGGGTGCGAAAGATACGCTTGGTGTGGATGACCGGAAGAATGGAAGATCGAAATATGGCGCCAAGAAGCCGAGAGCATAGGGAGGACTTTTATGGCACGAAGAAAGGTAGCACCTGTCAGGGATATTTTACCTGATCCAAGATTTAATAGTACTGTTGTTTCTAAATTTATTAGTCGAATGATGGTTGATGGTAAAAGGTCGGTTAGCTCCAGAGCCTTGTATGGTGCGATGGATATTATAACAGGCAAAGGTAATGAAAACCCGCTTGAAGTGTTTTCAAAAGCATTGGAAAACGTGAAACCTATGGTTGAAGTTAAGTCGCGAAGAGTTGGTGGCTCTACTTATCAGGTTCCTGTTGAAATACGTGAAAAGAGACAGGATGCTCTTTCCATGCGCTGGATTATCCAGTCGGCCAGAAACAGGAATGGCAAGTCTATGAGTGAAAAACTTGCCGCAGAGCTTCTTGATGCGTTCAACTCAACCGGGTCAGCGTTTAAAAAGAAAGAGGATACCCACAGGATGGCAGAAGCTAATAAAGCTTTTTCTCATTACCGGTGGTAGGAAAGTAGAAAATTAAATGAGTTCAGGTGACTGTGGTCACTTGACTAAAAGTACTTATTTACGTATTATGCGTTCACGGTCTGATTGCTTCGGCAATCGGCTGGGTTTGTTTACCAAACCGGTCGTCCTTTGCGTTGATTTAACGGGGATGATGAGGTGGTTTCTGAGTTGCTGTTAATCAAACAGCCAAGTCAGTCCTGCAGTTGTCTGCCGGGATGTGACCTCTGGACCTTCTTGTCTAAGTCTTTTCGTTTAGAGAAAACACCAGAGGAAAATGTATTTTAACGGCTGTAAGCCGTTTTTTATAACTTAGCTTGAAAATAAATTGTGAATTTCACAAGGAGGAAGTGATGGCTAAAGAAAAGTTTCTGAGAACTAAGCCACATATCAATGTAGGGACAATTGGTCATGTTGACCATGGGAAAACTACGCTTACCGCTGCAATTACCATGTATTGTGCAAAAAAGAATGGTGACAAGGTTATGTCTTATGAGGATATTGATAACGCACCTGAAGAAAAGGAACGGGGCATAACTATCAATACCCGGCATGTTGAGTATCAGACAGACAAGAGGCATTATGCTCATGTAGACTGTCCGGGACATGCCGACTATATCAAGAACATGATTACCGGTGCCGCTCAGATGGATGGGTCTGTTATTGTTGTTGCGGCCACCGATGGGGCAATGGCTCAGACAAAAGAACATATCCTGCTTGCCAGGCAGGTTGGAGTTCCTGCTCTTATTGTATTCATCAATAAGGTTGATCAGGTTGATGATCCTGATCTTATAGAACTTGTTGAAGAGGAAATGAAGGATCTTTTAAATGAGTATGGCTATCCGGGAGATGAAATACCTATAATTAAAGGTTCTGCCTTTGAAGCTATGGAAAATCCTGATGATGCCGAAAAGACCAAATGTATTGAAGATCTTCT